>NZ_JASJOU010000002.1:600000-857764 GCF_030068605.1 Xanthocytophaga agilis | reverse complement strand
TTTTTCTTTTTGCTGATCATGCAAGTCAGATACTCAATCAGAAAAAATACTTTGTTATACTTAAACACTCGTTAATGAGTTTCTCTCTTTTCCACTTGTCAATTCTTTACTACAAAGAGTTTTACTCCACAGAGTGAAAGAACTTTACAATACTAGATTCCTAATCGAATCATCCAACATTGTCTCAAGACACATCAGTCGTAAGACACAAAGCATTGTCGCAAGACACAAAGCATTGTCGCAAGACACAAAGCATTGTTGGTGGTTATAGTGAAGGTGATCACCTCTTCCCATTCCGAACAGAGAAGTTAAGCCCTTTCACGCCCATGATACTGCCTTCACCGGTGGGAAAGTAGGTCGCCGCCACTTTACTATTATTAAGCCACTCTTAACGAGTGGCTTTTTTTGTTTAGCTACTTTTTGTTTATCTACCTCTCCAATATTTCTCTCTAATACCAACTCTTTTACACTCAGCTGCTAATTGATATAGGCTTGACTTTACTAAAAGGCAATAAAAAAGCGATCCTTTTTAAAGAATCGCTTACATCTATTATTTTCTTTTTTCTATAGTCGGGAGATAACTTTCTGAATAAGGTCATCTATTATTTTCTCTGGATTCTTGGCAAACTGATTATTAATCCGATTAGCCAAAATTGCATTTAAGGATAATACCTCGTGACCTAACATTCTTCCAAATGCATAGTATCCTGAGGTTTCCATCTCCATGTTGGTTAACCAGAAATTATTATGGTGGAAATAATTTAATTCCTGAAGAAACTTTGGGTTTGTACTGGGAATACGAAGTTGGCGGCCTTGAGGGGCATAAAATCCTGGTGCTGTCACTGTGTTACCTTCAATCATGTCGTGTGCAAATTGTTGTAGCAGTTCCTGCGAGCCACTGGCACAATAAGGCTCGAATCCTAATTGTAGCTTTTGTCGTAATAGCTTATTTATGGCTTGTTCTTCTGATGTCTGAGGAAACTGGTAAAAATACATCAACGAATCTAACCCTATTGCATTGACAGATGCTACCAAACTACCTACAGGTATATCTGCCTGTATACTGCCAGAGGTACCAATACGTATAATCTTTAATCTCCGTTGTTTATCTTTGATCTGACGGGTTTTCAGATCAATATTGACTAATGCATCCAACTCATTCATAACAATCTCTACATTGTCAGTTCCTATGCCTGTTGAGATCACTGTAACTCTTTTGTTATTACAGATCCCAGTCTGAGTAATAAACTCACGTTTATTCATCTCAAAATCTACCGAATCGAAGTATTGAGTAACCTTATGAACTCTACCCGGATCTCCCACTACGATAATAAGATCAGAGATATCTTCTGGAGAAAGGTTTAGGTGATAAACACTTCCATCAGGATTAAGAACCAATTCAGATTCGGCAAGAGATTTCATAAGGATGTATAGTATGGTTAAGTAAAACAAAAGATCAACCGAGGTTGTTTCGATTGATCTTTTAAAAAATGATAACTAGCTGGGACTACTTTATTTTAATACTTTGGCTCTTTGTAATCCTTTGTAAGGATTGTAGCCATTTGTTTGTTTCTGGTAATACCCGGTTCCATCATATGGACGTAGCTCAGGATGTGACTTACATTCTGCAGAGCATGCTCCTTCCATCTCCCATCCACATTTTTCACAGATAGGCACGTGATTATTACATTCAGGGTTCGCACAGTTTACCATACGGTCAGAATGGGTCCCACAAACGAAACAGTTTGAGATAACTACAGGATTGACTGTATTGACGTCTACGGCAATTCGGTTATCAAATACATAACATTTGCCTTCAAAGTCTTCTCCACCTGCTTCAAGGCCATATTTAATGATACCTCCATGCAGTTGATATACATTCTCAAATCCTTGTTCCAGCAAATACGCACTTGCTTTCTCACATTTAATACCACCCGTACAATATGTTACTATTTTCTTGTCCTTGTATTGTTCAATCTCATTAATCTTATCAGGGAAATCCCGAAAGTTTTCGATATCCAGTGTGACAGCATTTTTAAATTTACCCAATTTGTGCTCATAGTTTGAACGCACATCGAGAAGAACTACATCCGGATCATTTTTCAGCTTTCTAAATTCCTCAGGGTCTAAATGAATACCTGTCCGTTCACGAGGATTAATGTGATGCAGATCAGAATGGACGATTTCTGATTTGCTGCGTACATGAAGCTTGGTGAATCCTTGCGTGTCAGAATAATCGACTTTGAAGTCTATATCTGCAAAACGTGGATCTGACTTTACGATCTCCATGTATTTTTCACAATCTTCTACAAGACCTGAGACAGTGCCATTCAGTCCTTCATGGGCAATAATAATGCGTCCTAGCAGATTTAATTCAAGACAGAGTAAATGATGTTCCTCACGAAACTTTTCTACATCTTCAATGGAAGTGTAGCAATAATAAAGAAGAATACTGTATTTTTTCATGATGTATACGGCTTAGCTTCAGACTAAGTGTAAAAGGATAATAGGACAAAAATAATACAAATAAAAGGAATGTTTACCAATTGGATGTAAATAAATAAACAACCAGCTTTTTACACAATGACATAAATCATGTGTGGAAGATAACCAAAATCTAATAGAGGAAAGGACATAAGATATTGTGCAAATTGTATGCAAATAAAAAAGGGCTACGACTTTTTCAAATCGTAACCCTTTGATTCTTAAGTGGGCCAGCCTGGGCTCGAACCAGGGACCACCTGATTATGAGTCAGGTGCTCTAACCAACTGAGCTACAAGCCCGGACGAAACCGAAAAGATATTTTATTTTGGTTTCGGGGTGCAAATCTACATATTTGTATGACAAAGACAAATAACATTTAAAAAAAAGTAAAAAAAATGATTCAACATACTGCACCAAATCTGATCTTCGACATGGGAGGAGTGATTATTGATATTGATGTTCAACTGGCTATGGTAGCTTTTGCAAAACTGGTAGATTGTGATGCAGAGGAACTAAAGAGCCGTTTCTGGGGATCTGACTTCTTTCATGCTCACGAAACAGGACATTGTTCAGATGCTGAGTTCCGTAGTCATATATGTGCTTTGCTACAAAAAACATTTCCTGATACCGATCTTGACCAGGCATGGAATGCTTTGTTGCTGGAGATACCTGCAAAACGAATAGAGTTGTTGAAAGAACTACGCAAAACGCATAAATTATATTTGTTAAGCAATACCAATGCAATTCATGTAAAAGCCATAAACCAGTTGCTATTGGAACAATATGAATTAAATGGGATGGAAGATCTTTTTGATAAAGTATATTATTCTCATCAGATAGGAAAACGTAAGCCTGGCCAGGAAATTTATACACATGTATTAGCGGATGCCGGATTGAATGCACAGGATTGTATCTTTTTTGATGATTTACCTGCTAACTTGCAGGCCGCTGCTGAAACAGGAATACAAACGGTTCAGATTATTCCAGGCCACTTTACAATCAATGACTATTTTCAAGGTACTATTTGACATTTTTCTCTCTTTCCAATGATCAATCAACCTCCTAAGAATAACTATCTGCTTCATATATTTCTATTTGTAGTAACTTTATTCACAACCACACTGGCAGGTGCTGAGTGGATGACTGCCAAAACAATTTTTTATAATCTACCATGGAGTGAGATCTGGCAGGGATTACAGTATTCTATTCCTTTTCTGGGAATTTTGACTGTGCACGAATTTGGACATTATCTGACCTCCCGTTATTACAAAATCAGTGCATCTCTACCTTATTACATTCCTATGTACTTGCCTAGTTTGAGTATTGGTACAATGGGTGCATTTATTCGAATAAGGGAGATTCCACGAACTCGTCAACAGTTTTTCGATATAGGCATCGCCGGACCGTTGGCTGGATTTGTAGTGGCAGTAGGAGTACTCTGGTATGGATTTGCCAATCTGCCTGCCAAAGATGATATCTTTCGTATACATCCTGAATACAAACGTTATGGATTGACGTATGAAAAATATGTATACACAGAACAGTTTCTTCAGGAAGAGGATTCCTTAGCCTTTATAAAAAGCCAACAGGAGGGTGTTATTCCTAAAATGGATTCTGCCGGAAAGAAAATTACTTTTGTTGCAAGACCTGAGACTTATAAGGAGTGGCTGGCATCCAATATCTCACTGGGTGATAATCTCCTGATGCGTTTCTTTAAAAACTATGTTGCAGAAGATCCAAATCTCGTTCCCAATAAATACGAACTCTTTCATTACCCATTCCTCTTTGCCGGGTACCTGGCGTTATTCTTCACTGCACTCAATCTGATTCCTATAGGACAACTGGATGGTGGACATATCTTGTACGGGCTTATTGGGTATAAGAATCATCGGAAAGTGTCGCCAATTCTGTTTACCCTCTATATTTTTTATGGCGGGCTGGGAGTAATAGATCATACAGGAACGGTTAATTTTCTGGGAGAAGAGATGTCGCCCTGGTGGGGGATTCCTTTGTACTTGTTCTTCCTGTATCAGGTATTTGAACGGATGAACGAAGGCCGGTTTGAAGACACAGTATTGCTCAGCATTGGTGTACTTACAGCCCAATGGCTGGTAAACTACTATACAGGGCTTACAGGTTATCCGGGATGGTTTGTATTTGGATTTATATTAGGGCGAGTATTAGGTGTGTACCATCCACCTGCCTTGCAGGAAGAACCCTTGAGCATAGGGCGACAGGTGTTGGGATGGCTTACAATGGGTATTTTTGTAATCTGCTTTATTCCTGCTCCCTTCATATTCGGAGAGTAAAATATGAGTCATCCCGAATTTTGAAGGAAGAATGTCATTGAGAAAGTAATAAAAAATGCTACAAAGAGAGTAAAGACGACTTCAATCGTGTGTGGAAGTGTAGGTGCGTAGGGATAAAAATTCCGCGGGCCTAGCGTTAGTCCTGAGGGGCGAAGCTTTGGAATTTTTTGCCCTTTTTTGGTTACTTTTTTGGGCAAGCAAAAAAGTAACATGATAGGAAGAGTGATGATTAAGATAATAAATCAACATAGCAAGAGACAAGCAAAAAATGAAGAGGCCACAAGTAGAAGGATGATTGAGACAATAAACAAACTCAACTAAAGAGATATCTTAAAAATCAATCAGCGCGTATACTCTTTTCAAAAGCACAAGTGCTGATTTTGTAAAACAAACTCTTATCTAATATTCGGAATGACTCATGTTAAACAAAAGGACTGGCAGAGGCCAGTCCTTTTGTTTAATGTGCGATAATAACTTTCCGTTGTACCTGATAAGAATTAATCTGAAACGTTAGAATGTACATACCATTGGGAAGATCTGTAATGCTTAACTCATTGCTTGCACTTAGACTTCGGGTGGTTTGTTTTAATACCCTGCCCAACATATCCTGTACCTTTATCTGTTTTACCCCATTTTCATTCCAGTAGAGCTTATCGCTGGATGGATTAGGATACACCTTGAAGTTTCGTACATAGGGAGGAAGATTAGGTTCTGTACCTGTTACTGTACCTTTGCCTACAACAGGCCGAAGCATAATACTACCAGTCTCGGGCTCTGTATTATTTTGCCAGTTGGCTCCTCCTGCTATGTTGTAAAACTGCTCTGTATGTGAATCTGTATTTCTGTCATACCCTACAGCCAGAAGGTCATCAGTGGCCTGAATCCAGCCTATATAAATAGTATCTGATACACCGACAGGATACAGTACACTATCATCATCTGGATGGGTAAGCGTATAGGTATAAAACTTGTTGAGGGTATCCGGATACTGTATGGCAAAGGATTTCTGGTAGAGGATCGAACTGGTTTGTCCATCCAGTTTTTTCCAGATAGAAAGCCCAAAGGTTTGTCCGGTCAGATCGGTTTCTCCTACGCGTGCAAAATAGATTCTGACAGCTGTAATCGTATCAGGTTTATTCAAAATATAACGTACAGCTACACTGCCTTGTTGCTGTCGTACTCCTATACCATACTCAGCTGTTCCGTCATCGTAGGCATAGTAGTCTGATAAGATGGTGCTTCTGCCTATCGTATCATTGCGGAATACATCAATTCTTGGCGAAGGATTAGCATTTACCGCTTCAATCTGAAATTTGGATTGTAAAACTACTGGTGCACTGCCATTAATAGATATATTAGAAGGAAGAGTAACAGGCACAACAGCTCTGGTCCTTGAAGGGACCGATGGTAGATTAATTGATCCATCTACACGACTATTATAGTAATATAATTGAGTATTGGTTTGAGTATTAATAAGTGTATAGATAAACTCAAACAAACTAGCAGCCTCTCTTTGGTTATTAAATGTATAGGTGGTATCTACCAGTGCCATTTCTGTCTCTGGACTAGCCATAAACTGCTGTAATGGCATGGCTGAATATCGCTTTAAAAAGGATCTGGGCTGCTGAGTAACTGCCATATCTTTAATAGAACGAGGATCATAGGATGAATCGGCATCCAGAATAATATAATCCAGGTTCCAGACATCATACATACCTGTAGGACGACCATAGGCTATAAAGCGAAACTGAAAATCGCTATGAAGGAAACGAGTATTGGTAATGTTCAGTAAAGTATCCTTAAACCCTTGTTTAGTAGCTGATTTATCCGCCCATTGACTAATCCAGGCACCTGTGTTATCTTTAAACTGAAGTACCAGTGAATCTCCCGGATCTGGTGATTCTCCCAGACTTTGACCTGACCACCAGAAACTAAGTTTGACAGGATTAGGTGAGGTATTACTCAGATCAATAGGCTGAGAGGTAAGAATATCTGTGGTATCTGTAAGTGACTGGTTGGTAGAAGTAGGTGTAGTATAGGGTAAGCCATTGAACTGTAATCCATCAAATGTGGCTATACCTTTGGACGGTTGATCATCCGCATACGTATTGTTGATAACAACGCCATGATTCTCCCACTTAGCAGGGTCCGGCTGGCCAAAGTAGGTCGAAAAATCTTCAAAGAAAGGTAATCCCAATGCTTGGGTACGAGCCTGTGCTTTCTTTGTAATCGGATTGGGCGGGGTTTGTGTCAATGGGGCTACACGAAGCTGAGCCTGGCAGGTAATGACATAGAGAAAAGCAACCGCAACCAAAAAAATAGAGTGGAAATAATGTTTCATGCGAAAAATAGTTTCTTGACGTTTCTTAAAAAACGTCAAGAGGTTGTTTTTCAGTATCCTGATTGTTTTGATTCTATGATTATTGTACTGAATCTACAGGTGTTGGTATCGAGTCTACAGGTGCAGGCGCTACTTTTACAGGGCGTGGCTTAGGTGGGCTAAGCCATAAATTAATACGTTCACCTTTACGGATAGTACTTCCTCTCACATAGCCTGGTACCTGTTTGTTAATCGTTGCATTGGCCCCAAGTGTATCAGGTGTAATAGTTCCTTTTACCAGTCCAAGTCCCATAAGGATAGATTCTGCCTCACCCATAGTACGACCTATAAGGTTGGGTACTGCAAACGGTTTGTTGTCACCAAGGCTACCTAGTATAAGATCTACCTGAGTATGTTTTGCTATGCGGATTCCTGGTTCGACAGCCTTTCCGTTGATCTGCTGACCCAACACTGAATTAGGATGAAGGGAATCTGGCTGATAGATAACCTTACCCAGACTTAACTCAAAATTCTCCAGTGTTTCCTGCGCACTACGTAATGAAAAGTCTTTCAGATCTGGCATCTCTACCGTTGGAGGGTTCTGAGCTACAACAGTTATAAAGATTTTTCGGTCTTCTTTTACCTGAGAACCTGCTGCCGGATATTGGGTTATGACTGTAAGCGGAGGAAGCTTGGATACATAATCTGAATCCTGTACCTCGTAGCGAAGATCATGTTCTTCCAGAATATCAGCAATCTGATCCAGCTTCATTCCGGTAATTTTGGGAACTTCTACTATATCATTATGATTAGTACTGGAAGGCAGATAGATAAAGAAAAAAAACAATACCAATATAATTACCAATACTGCCATGATACCCAGATGTATTGCCAACTCTTTGGCAGATACAGAACGAGCTGGTTTTATGGCTGAGACAGCAGGTCTTGTTCCCGTTGGTTTGGGAGAAGAACTACCTTTGGAAAACCTGGAAATAATATCTTGAAGTAAGCTCAATGGTAATGAAGTATGTGTTACAAATTAGGTTCCTGTTGTTGATCCGGAGTAGTAGGAGGTGCATCTGAGGTAATCCAGATATCTATAATATCTCCTGTACGAATCGTTGTACCTGCAGCTGGATTTTGTTTTGTAATTGTACCAGGGGTACCTGGTGCCGGAAGCACACTTCCCAATATCAGACCTGACGCTGCAATTTCAAATTTAGCTTCCTCTTCTGTTTTACCAATTAAATCAGGTGCTGTAAACTCTTTGTTGTTAGCGCCATCTCCTGCTACTAAATTGATATGGGTTCCTTCAGGCACTTTCTGACCAGATGTTACGGATTGTTCCAGAACTACAGAGCCCAGATAAGGTTTTAGGGTAATAGAACCCATGATTAGTTTATAATTTTTTAATGTCATCTCTGCGCTTTTGAGTGACATATCTTTCAGATTGGGCATGGTTACCATTCGGGGATTCTTAGCCACTACTGTCAGATAGATTTTACGTCCTGCCTTTACTTTGGAATTTGCTTTGGGATATTGTTCTTTTACTGATAAAGGAGGCATATTGAGGTCAAAAGTAGAGTCCTGGACTTCGTACCGTAAATCCTTATCGTCCAGAAATTCTTCCAGTTCTTCCAGTTTCATTCCTCTCAGATCAGGAACTGTAATGCTTTCACCGTGATTGGTTGTCCAGGGGAGATATATGAAAAAGAAAATCAGTAAAATGATCAGTGACAACAACAGTACTATTCCTATCTGTATCCAAAGATCTCGTTTGTTGTTGGTTTTGATAATAAATTTTGTCTCTGCCATGAAAGGTGAATCTGATAATACGGATATTTTACGATTACAAAGATATTGTTTTTGACTAGGAATTATAATCTTCTTATCTGTATGGAATGGATTTAACGGAAAACAGGCGAAAAATAATACAAAATTATTTCACGCCTGTAAAACCGTATGCGTTCTATATTACTAAAAGTTTGTATCAGACAAAAGCTTTGGCTGTTTGTTTCGATGATCCCAATCCATCAATACCTAGTTCAACTACATCGCCAGGTTTCAGATAAATAGGAGGGTTAAAGCCCAATCCAACTCCGGCAGGAGTACCTGTAGAGATAACATCTCCCGGAAGAAGGGTCATAAACTGACTAATATAGCTTACTAAAAACGGAATTTTGAAAATAAGGTTGGAGGTATTTCCATCCTGAAATGTTTTTCCGTTGACTGTGAGCCATAAACGTAAGTTATGAACATCTGAGATTTCTTCTTTCGTAGCTAGGAATGGTCCCAGTGGAGCAAATGTATCACATCCTTTTCCTTTCATCCACTGACCACCTCGCTCAATCTGAAATTCTCTCTCACTGTAATCATTGTGAAGCACATACCCTGCTACGTAATCAAGTGCATTGGCTTCCTCTACATAGCTGGCCTTTTTCCCAATCACAACTCCCAATTCTACTTCCCAGTCAGTCTTTACACTATTTTTAGGAATTATCAGATCATCATTGGGACCGCACAGAGCTGTGGTCGATTTATAAAACAGAATAGGTTCTTCCGGAATTTTTGCTCCTGTCTCTTTTGCATGGTCAATGTAGTTTAACCCTACACATACAATTTTGCTTGGTCGGGCTATCGCTGAACCCAGGCGTACACCTGTTGGGATCTTTGGGGCTGTTGCCGCATTGGATGATGCCCAGGCTTTAAGTCTGGTTAATCCGTCTGTGGCAAAAAATTGTTCAGTATAATCTTCACCGAATCCAGATGCATCAATAGAAGTGCCGTCTGGTAGCAATAAGCCAGGTTTTTCCTGACCAATCTCTCCGAAACGAATAAGTTTCATAAATAGGAATTTAACAATTGAAACAATAGTGCTTGATGTCGCAACATGACTTGAAAGTGCAATGTTACATATTATTTTTGTTGAAATACCTGAAATTTTAGTAGAATCCAGCTACTCAACCCAATAAGCATACCATACCCAAACATAAGCCAGACTGTAGATGATGGTGCAAACTCAGGATACCATTCTACAAACTGTGTCCAGTATAAGCCTTGATCTGGAATAAACAAGTGCAGGTGCATGAGTGGTAATGAAAGTAGCAGGATGACAAATGAAAGTTTTGGGTTCGTATTCTTAAGCAAAACGAACAGATAGGTCATAATAAATGGATAGCCCAGGAACACAATACGTGTAAAGTCTCCACCTGCTAGTAAGCTAAGTCCCAGGTAGGTGACCGAAAAGAGGAATAGCAGATCTGTATGGAAATCTCTGAACAAGGGAAGTGAATACTTTCTTTGCCATACGGATTTCTGTATATAATGCCAGTTGCCATCTTTCCACCATTGCCATATCGCCAGCCATACTATACCTCCAAAAGCTACCCAAACACCTGTAAGCCAGCGAATAATTCTGAATGGATCAATCAGGCTTTGTTTGATGAAATAAAGTATTGTAATGACCGGATTTCCAGGTGTACTTGGTGGGAATGATTGTTCTATAACACACTTCAGGATCAGGCTGATAAAAAGGCTTCCTGCTATAATTGGTGTAGGGAAAGTTTTGGAATGAGTAGACTTGTTGTACAATATTCCATAAATTACCAAAACAATAAGCAAGGCAGGAAATGACTCTTTCTGAATGGTAGCCAGGGGAGCCAACCACCAGAGATGTATCCAGTTACGATTATAAAGTAATAACAAGAGTAAAGTCTGGAAAAAGTAGAGCGGTACATCCACTGTAATGGGGTCATACGCATTCAGACGAATCAAGCCTGTCCAGTGAAACAACAGCCAGAAAATACCCCATCTTATCAGATAAGGGCGGATAGTGATTTTTTGCCAATAGTATGTTAGTATACAAACAGATGACAGAGAAAAAATTAGATTAACAATCTGAAAAGCTATGACTGGTGTGGCTACAGGCAATAGGGATGCAAGCCAGGGAATTGCTATTCGTGAGTGAAAAGGGAAGGCAACTTCATAATTTTGGACCTTCCCTGTCAGATAGTAATAAATTTTTATATACTGATTACCATCCATCAAAGGTGCTTTAGTATAGGAAGCTATTGGCTGATGGAAATAATAGAATACAAATGTAGCAGATGTGATAAATAGAATAACCGGATAAATAAAACCTTTCTGTACTATCACTTCAATAGAAAATAGGTGAACGGCCAAATATAGTCAGAAATGATATTGTATCAGAGAAGGCTGTAAATTGCCTTATTTTGGAGTATGCTCTTTCTGGTAATGCTCCTTCAAAAAGTCTTCTCCAAAATCGTTCGTAAGGTCACGCACTGAGGTATGGATATGATTACCATTATTCTGTGTGTTGTCATACTCAATAAGAAGGGTAGGACCTTGAATACGATAATAATGTCCTGCTCCCCATTGCTGACTACCTGCCCAGGCAAAGCGAAGATTGTCTAATCCGGCAGTTTCAACTTTCTGCATTAGTTCATCTGCAAAGCCTATGTGGTATTTACGAACATAAATACCAATCAGTTGCATTAGCTGCTGTTGCTGAGGTTTCGTTAGTTCTTTGAATAAAATACCTTTGGTTTCATTGAGAATCGCTTTTCGACTGTTTCCTGTTACAATTTCAGGTAAAGCTGTTTCGGAGAATATGACTTGCTTCTTTTGTGACTCGGAGAGTGAGTGCAATAAGTCAAAGGCCAGTTGCACCTCTTCTTTTAGAATTTGTTTGCCTTTTTCAGCACCACTGGGCACAATACCTGGGTTAGAACCCATAAAAGTTGGAGTAGAGGAAATTAGTTTTCCATTGGCTGATAGAAAGTTCAGGGCTAGATGATGGCCTTCCAGTCGCCAGCCCCAGGTTTTTTGCAGATCAGGAGTTCCAAAAATGGAGATATAATATTTGCCAGGATCACGGTAATCATCCTGAGGACCCCGATTTTCCAGTTCTTTCAGAATAACTTCCAGCTGCATAATGGCAATCGCTTTTTGATAACCTTGTGCACTGAGAGTTGCTTTGAGAAGAGAGAGAGCTGCCTCTTTTTGTTTGGCAGACAATTCTTTCATAGGAAGGCCATTGCGTCTGGTAGGTACAAAATTCCAGTTGTATCGTTCCTCATCCTGAAAAGTAAAGGTGGTTTTCTCCACTTGTGCTGATTGTAAAGATTGCAGAAACGCCTGTGCTGAGGTGACAATCTCTTTGGATGAGGCTGTTTGTGCAATAGAAACGCTACACCCTGTCAGGATAAGAATTGAAAATAGTGCATATCTGAAGTAAAACATGAATGTAAAGGATAGGAAAGTGATAGAATAATCCAATCTAAAATACTTCATCACTTATTTGTATGGTAAGGTGCAAATAGCCTGCTTGTCAGCAGAAAGATACAGCATTTACAGATAATCCGGATAGAATGGGCTGTTTTTCTGTGATCAGGCGGTAAACCTCTGCGAAATTATGATAAGCGGTAAAAAAGGTAAGATGAAGTGATTACGAAAAGTAGAATACGTTCGTTTAAAAATCTATACTTACAAACTGATATAGCCTTTCTTCACTTTAAACCTTTCAAGCAAATCTACACATATACCTATGTACTCTTTCCGAAAAGTTAATAACCTGACAGGCTGGGTTGTTTTTGCAATAGCTGCGGTGACATATGTGCGCACAGTCGAACCAACAGTTTCTTTCTGGGACTGTGGAGAGTTTATCGCTGCTGCCCATAAACTGTTGATCGGACACCCACCCGGAGCACCTTTCTTTTTGTTGGTAGCCCATCTTTTTACAGATGCGCTGGCTTCTGATTCTTCACAGGTAGCTTACTGGATGAATGTGTTGTCTGCTTTAAGCAGTGCTTTTACGATTTTATTTTTATTCTGGACTATTACCTTGCTGGGCCGAAAACTTATCACAACCCCTGTGACAAACTATACTACTGGCCAAACCATTGGGTTGATGATGGCGGGAATGGTTGGCTCATTGGTCTACACTTTCTCCGATTCATTCTGGTTTTCTGCAGTAGAGTCAGAGGTATATGCTTTATCTTCCCTGTTTACAGCTTTTGTTGTATGGGCTATGCTGAAGTGGGAACTGATTGATGATTCTGCTGCCGCCAATCGTTGGTTGTTACTGATTGCGTATGTGATTGGTTTATCTATTGGTACACATTTGCTCAATTTAGTTACCTTACCTGCACTGGCATTAATTTTCTATTTCCGGAAATTTACACCCACTTGGAAAGGCGGAATACTCACCCTGATTATTTCGGGTATAGCCTTATTGTTTGTGATGAATGTAATGCGTACGGAATTGCCTGGAATAGCAGGGAAAATGGACATTTTCTTTGTAAATACTTTAGGGCTTCCATTTAATAGTGGAGCCATTGTGTTTACTATTTTGTGTGTCAGTGCTTTAGTATATGGTATCTGGTATTCTGTAAGAAAGCAGAAAGTAGTGCTGAATACTGTTTTGCTGGGTTTTACATTTATTCTTATTGGCTACTCTTCGTATGTAATGCTGGTAGTAAGAGCCAATTTTAATCCTACGTTTAATCTGAATAACCCCAAAGATCTTTCAGGCTTCATGTATTACATGAATATGGAACAGTATGGGGCTGCCCGTCCTTTGTTGTATGGACCTAACTTTACAGCGGGTGTGGTAGAGATAGAAAAAGGAAGTCCTATTTATATAAAGGGTGAGCACAAATATGAATCGTATAGTCAGCGTCTGGTCCCCAAATACGACCCTCGCAAGATGACACTTTTCCCTCGGTTGTATAGTGATGATGAAAGCCGTCGCCATCCTCAGTTATACCGGAATATAACAGGATTGCGTGAAGGTGAGAATCCGACACTGGCACATCAGTTTTCGTATTTCTTCAAGCAGCAGATTGGTTATTTCTATGTCCGGTATTTTCTCTGGAATTTTGTAGGACGTGATAGTGATGAGGTGGGAGCTGGCTGGCATACTACATTCCATGCCAAAGATACTTTACCTCCGGTTTTATCTGAAAATAAAGCGCATAACCGTTTTTATGGTCTACCGCTGTTTTTGGGACTAATTGGATTATTCTTTGTGATACAACGTAACCGTCAGGTTGGTGCATTTACAGGGCTGCTGTTTTTTATGACAGGCATTGCCCTGATTATTTACCTGAATCCACCTCCTGTAGAGCCACGTGAACGGGATTACATCTATGTAGGATCATTTTATGCATTTGCTATCTGGATCGGACTGGGGGTAATGGCCTTGTCTGAATGGATAAAGTCTATTGTAAAGCAGGAAGTTTTGAGACCTGTGTTGATCGGAAGTTTATGTCTGGCTGTACCTGTTCTGATGGTAAAAGAAAACTGGGATGATCATGATCGTACAGGCCGTTACATGGCACTTGATTCGGCTAAGAATATGTTGGAATCCTGCGCTCCCAATGCCATTCTCTTTACAACAGGTGACAATGATACCTATCCATTATTATATGCACAAGAGGTAGAAGGTATTCGTCCGGATGTACGGGTAGTGATTTCTCAGTTTATGGGAACTGACTGGTACATTGATTACCTAAAACAAAGCCTGGGGCGTACACCTGCTATGCCTATTTCTCTGGAAAAGAAGAACTATGTTTCGTATGTAAACAACCAGATCCTATTTTACGAAAATCCTACAGTGAAAGATGGGATTAATCTGAAAGAGTATATACGGCTGATTCGGGAAGACAACCCAGCACTGAAAGTGACATTGGATAGTGGTGAGACTATTAATACGCTTCCTACTCCTAAACTGTATTTGCCATTGGATAAAGAAGCTATTGCAAAATCTGGTCAGATACCAACTGCATTGACAAGTCTGCTATCTGATCAAATGTTGATAGAACTGCCTAAAAAACATATCTTTAAAGATGATCTGGTATTTCTGGATATCCTGGCACAAAATGACTGGAAGCGTCCGGTGTACTTTACTACTACACAACTACCTAACCAGTATAACTTGATGAAACATACTCAACTGGAAGGGGTAGTATGCCGATTGTTACCAGTAGAAGTGCCTCAGGCAGAAGATGGCTTTATGAATTCAGAGATAGCCTATAATAACCTGATGAATAAGTCTCAGTGGCGTGGACAAAATGATCCAAATGTATACCATGATGAAACATGTCGCGGAGAAAGACTGGTAGCAAGTCGATTAGCTTTCCTGACATTGGCACAACAACTAATGGCTGAAAACCAACCTAAAAAAGCTCGCGAGGTATTGATGCGTTCATTGGGAATAATGCCTAATGAGATTTTTCATGATGACCAGATCTGTTCGTTGTATGTGGCTCCTTTACTTCAGGTAGGAGAGAAGCAAAAAGCAGAACAACTGGCCAAACGCCTGACACATAACGCAGAACAGAATCTGGCTTATTATTGGGAGGAAAAGAGCAAAGATCAGCAGGCTATACGTACCAATCTGTATGTCCTTAATCAGGTGGCTGCTGCTTTCAAAGAAGCCAACCATCCTGATGCCACTCGTTATGAAGCTTTACTGGAAAAAGAGTTAAATGTCTGGCAGAACTAAATAAAGAGATATTTATAGTACTAATTGAATAGTGCTTTAATATAAATCATTCTAAAGTTTAAGGAAAAAAGCTACAAAGAGAGCGAATATACCTTTAAACGCGAATGGTTGTGTCTGTGCGCAGGCAATCTTTCTGCCGCGAGGAAAGCCCCGGCTTTGTGGGTTGGAGGTTCGGCAGAAAGTGCCCTTTTTTGCTCACGCACAAATCTGGCTCACCAAATTCTCATTTGGTGCCCTGTTTTTTGGGCAAGCAAAAAATGAAGGAGCCACAAGAAGAGTGAAGTAAGGAACAATAATAAAACTCTGGAAGAGAGCTTTCTGAAAAATAAACCCAAGCCTATTTTCAAAAACATAGGCTTGGGTTTTCCTTTCATCCAAATTTCGGGATGACTCATATATGTCTATTACTTACCACCACTTACACCAGCAGGATTCACTTGAGAGGAGACCGCATTAATAGCCTCTGTATAAGCCTGAATGGATTTAGCTGCAATTTCAATCTGTTCCTGTGCTTCTTCCCAGTTGCGTTGTTCAATCGCTTCTCGTACACCTGGAAGTGTCTTTACACCATATCCGGTATAGAAACCAGGAGCATAAATTGTATGTTTATACCAGGGACGGCGAGGTAAGCCTTTGTCTGATAATAATTTCTGTTCTGCGCGATACAACGAGGGATTTAGCTGAGTCCAGTTGGTACCTGCTTTGATACTAGCAGCTTGTACATCACTGTATTGGCTGGCTGCTTTTTCCAACCCAGCCACTGCATTCTGAAGACTGGCAAAATTCAGATAAGGTACTACCGACTTAGCTGTGGGAGGAATGTACTTTTCTGTTGGATCAGCAGCATATACATAGCGTTTCTCTGTGATCAACTGATTCTCAACATCTGTTGACTCCCGCAATGTTTCCAGCAATGTAGTCACCTCTCCCAGATAGGTATTTACTGTTTTATGGAAGGATTTAAAATCAAAAGGAAGAATGTCTGCATTGGCAAGTCGTAGTGTAGCCCTGCCACCCGCTTTAACAAGGGCGATGCCATAGTCAAACTTTGGATCTTTAAATCGTTTGTACATATCATACGAATCATAGATAGAATGATAGTCACCACTTTCGCTTTCCCCTCCAAAACCAAGGTTAAGTGACGGAATACCCAAATGTTGAATAAAAGGTGTATAGTCCGAACCTGATCCTAGTGCGCCTATGGTTAAGTTCTTTTTGGCTAACAGCTCTTTTTTGTTTTTTGTAGTAGCTGCGTGAGTAAGTTGAAGTGATTTGCTGCGTTCCAGAATACTGATTCCTGTTTGAGGATCTGTAACATCACGGGCAATTTCACTGACAAGCGTTTCCAGTGAATGTGATCCACCAGCAAACAGAAAGCCTCTGCCATTGCCATCTGAGTTGATATAGGCTACCGCTTTTTGCTGAAGCTCTGCTGCATGATGCTCTGCCCATTCAGTAGAACCAATTAGTGAGGGTTCTTCACCATCCCAGGCACAGTATACCAGTGTTCTTTTGGACTTCCAGCCAGCCTTTACCAGTTCGCCTACAGCCCGGGCTTCTTCAAGTACGGCTACCATGCCACTGATTGGGTCGTCTGCTCCATTCACCCACGCATCATGGTGATTACCTCTGATCACCCATTGATCAGGAAATTCGCTGCCTTTCAATTTCGCAATCACATTGTAGCAAGGAACAAGTTTCCAGTCGAACGAAAGTTTTAGATGTACTTTGGCAGGACCTGGACCTATATGATAGGTAATAGGCAATGCACCTCTCCATTTTTCAGGGGCTACAGGACCTGTTAAAGCTGCCAGCAACGGTTGGGCATCCCCATAGGAAATAGGGAGAACAGGGATCTTAAGCAGATTGGCTGCTTCGTTGCGATCAATTCGTTTGGCATCCGGAGTAGCGCCATACCCAGGAGTCAGAGGATCTCCCGGATAGATAGGCATATCTTCTACAGAACCCCGTTGTGCTCCTGCTGCACTACGGAATGGTCCTTTAGGATATACATCACCCTGAAAATAACCATCTTCTTTTGGATCAGAATAAATGATACATCCGATAGCTCCATGCTCCTGAGCAACTTTAGGTTTGATACCACGCCAGGAGCCTCCATATTTGGCAATAACAATTTTTCCTTTTACATCTATTCCCAGTCGTTCAAGTTGTTCATAGTCATCTGGTACACCATAGTTCACAAATACCAGTTCGGCCGTTACTTCACCATCCGGTGACCAGCAGTTGTATACAGGTAGCTGCTCGCTGGTTTGACTGGAAGTAGCATCCTCTTTCAAGGCAGGTTCAGATAGTTTGGCCTTGAATTTTTGCGGAGACGTCATTTCCAGTACCCGAATCTTGGGCGTTGGAAATAAGACCTGATAAGTTTCGATCTCAGCATCAAATCCCCAGCTTTTAAATAGGTCACGCATAAATTCTGCGTTTGCTTTTCCGTAAGCAGACCCCAGATGATGTGGACGGCCTGCCAGTCTTTTCATCCAGCTATCCAGATTAGATGCTTTAAGATAGCCGTCAAATTGTTCCTCCCATTTTAATTCTGCCGAGGCAGATTGTGGTGTGTAACCATAAATGCTTTTGCTTTGTGCAAATGACAGCATTGGGCCTAAAAGCAGGCAAAACAGATAAATCTTCTTCATATACATTGGATAAGGTTTGATTGTGGTAGGGAAGGAAGCAAAATAGAGAAAAATATACGGAAGCCCAACGTTTTGGAACAGGATTCTTTCTTCCTACTAACTAAAGTCTAGTTATTTAATAGAGTAAGCTAATTAACTGAAAACGAGTTTCTGATATGAGATAGTAAAATGTCTCTATACGGGCGTGTTTGAAAAAAATGGACGTTTCTTGTTAATATGGAAAATTAGTCCCTTTTTACCATTTAGTTTTTTGTATTCTGGCAACTACGGTTAAGAAAAATAGGTAATAGTAGCAAAATTCCTCTGATATCCTCAGAATGAATCCTGATATCGGGAAGATGAAGAAACTCTTTTTATACATAGTATGGCTTTTTGGTATTCTGCCTCTTATGGCACAGACTCGCCATGCTGCAAGTGCTCCTCAAAAGAAAATAGATAGTCTCAGAAGTGTCCTGGAAACTAGTAGAGCAGGTGATACAACCTATATCAAAGTGTTAAACAATATAGGTAAAGTCTATCTGAGTTTTGATGATGCAAAAGCCATGGAATATAGCCAGCAGGCATTGCTTATGTCTGAAGTGAATCAATACCCCAGAGGTAGTATGGTGAGCAATATGAATATTGGCCGTATACTGGAAAAACAACGTATGTTTGATAAGAGTATTGCTTGTTATCAGAAAGCAGCCAATCTCGCTCAGAAACTTAGTTATTTTAAAGAGTATGCCTATGCACTTCATAGTATGGGGGGCATTTACTTTAACAAAAAGGAATACCCTCAGGCTTTACATGCCTATCAGCAAGCTTTAGAAGTAAGTGAATCACTACATGATACAGAGGAGATAATACGGTTGCTTAACAACATAGGTTATTCTTATGTGTTGATCAATGAATCAGACAATGCACTTATCTATTTGGAAAAGGCGCTGGCAGAGAAAGAAAGGCTGAATAAAACAGAGTTGTTTCCTACAACACTCAATAATATCGCCATTTGTTATCAGAGAAAGAAAGAATACCACAAAGCAATAGCCCTTTCTTTACGAAGTTTGCAGATTGCCCAACAATACAAACAATGGATTCGAATCAAGGAAGCTTCTCTGACTCTTTCTGAATTATATGCGGCAATTGATGATTATAAGCAGGCTTTTTATTATCGTAGTTTGCAGGTAGAGGCCACTGATACTTTATTTTCAGATAACCAAACACAAACTATTGCCGACATTTCAACCCGATATGAGGTAGCACAAAAAGAAGAGCACATTGCACATTTAACTAAGGAACGTCATCTGCAACTTACCATTTTTGGGTTAATCAGCATCTTGCTTGCTTCGTTAGCTATTTTGTTTTATTATCAGAAACAACGACATCAGCGATTGATCCAATTGCTAGGCAAGAGAAATGAGGAGATTGAAGAGCAGAAGAAAGAGCTTAAACTGTTGAACGATACTCTTTATTCTGTAAATCAGAACCTGGAAGAACTGGTCATTCGCAGAACGCAGGATTTACAAAAACAGAATGAACAACTTCGGGAATATGCTTTTATCAATTCCCATAAATTGCGGTTGTATGTGAGTCGTCTTCAGGGCTTGCTGAATATTATGCCTTTCGAAGATGACTCAACCGGTTTTAATCAATTGATTGACCATCTGGTAACATCTACTGAAGAGTTGGATAAGCTGACTCGTGAAATATCCAGACTTTTAGAAGAAAAAGGCGGATTTGACCGCCATGATTTATCTGATGTAAAAGAGTAGTTACATGTTCTGTAGTTTCTCCCACATTTCTTCATTAACCAGTACCCCCTCCCGTTCACTTTGTATTCTTGTTTTCAGTGTATTTTCGCCCGGATAGGCAATTGGTTTTGTTGGGTCTGCGGGTGTACTACTTTTGACATATTTCAGGACTTCTTCTATAAGGCTCGCATGCAAATCCGGACGATGAATGGCAATAAAACATTGAGATACACCAAACTCTTTTCCATCTGCTGTAATTTTTGCGGTAGATCGTCCACCACTCAATGCTACCAGCAAAATGTCTAATATCATCGCCAGTCCACTTCCTTTCCAGAACCCAATCGGCAGACCCCGTTTGTTTTTGCGTATAACAGCCGGATCATAACTTAGTTTACCCTCATCATCATAGCCGCCCGGAAACGGAAGTTGCTTATTGTCCAGCTGATATTCTTGCATCTTGCCATACGAAAACTGAGACATCGCCATATCCAGTACAATATGACCTTCTTCACGAGGTACCGCAATAACCAATGGATTATTACCCAATGTCGGTTCAATGCCACCCCAGGCAGCCATACTAGCCAATGCATTGGTAAAGCAAATTCCAACACATCCGGCATCTGCTGCCTGCCATCCATACGTACCCCCACGCATCCAGTGGCTGGTATTTTGTAAAGCTACACAACCAATACCATATTCCTTAGCAAGTGCAATAGCCCTATCCATTGCCATTGAGGCATTGTACATACCTGGTGCCCGATGACCATTCCAGGTTTCCGTTACGCCAAATTGTTGAATCCTTTCTGGTTCTGCACTGGGGTTTACCAGACCTTCTTTCACAAATTCCACAAATGTGGGAAACCGGTTTAGTCCGTGAGAATACACGCCATCACGGCTGTTGGAAGCAAAGATATGTGCACAGAAAGCTGCTCGTTCTTCTGGAAAGTCTAGTTTGAGTAATACTCTTTTAAACTCTTTTTCCAGTTGGGTGAAAGGAATGCGCATGAATTGTGGGTTGAAGTGATAAGTCTGTAATCAGCAATACAAATAAACGATGATCTTTTAAAAACTCAAGTTTACTGTAAACTTATACATGACAATTATATGGGATGTCTAACGTTTTCGCTTCCAGAGTTGTCCTTTGTGTCTATTCGGAATGTCATCTCCCAGCAATTTACCCCAAGGCTTGAGATCTGGAATCCGGTCAAAAATGATTTTGAGAATCGCCACCAGAGGAATAGAAAGAAACATACCGGACACTCCCCATACTGCTCCACCTAACAAAACGACAATGATTGAAACTAGTGCATTAATTTCTACTTTGGAGGATACAATACGTGGAACCAGAATGTTATTGTCAATAAATTGAATCAATGCATAAGCTGCCAGTATACCCAGCTGGGTAGTATACCCATCTTTAGTTACAGTAGCCATCAGAACTGGCAACGCAATGGCAATAATACCACCGATGTATGGAATCAGATTGAGTATTGCACCTATTACACCTAGTAAAATAGCATAGTCGACACCTAACAGGAGCAGGGCAACGGAGTTCATGACAGCTACTATAACCATCTCCAGCATAAGGCCAACCATATAGCTTTGTATGGCTGTTTTGGTCTGATTCAGAATCTCTCCTACATGGTTGGAGTTTTCTTCTGCAAATACCTCATAAATAAAATTCAAGATCAGAGACTTGTAGTAGAGAAGCAGAAATACATACACAGGAATCAGAAAAAATATACCCAGCATACCGATTGCTGTTCCCAATGTATGTCCAACCATAGCAGTTCCACCCTCTACACCTTTGTTCAGGTATTCGGCCTGTTTTTTTGCAGAGATATTAAACCGTTCCTGTAGCCAGTGTTGAGATTCTGTAATGATCTGCATTAGTTTTTGTTTCAGCATAGGGAAGGTATCACTGAAGAGAGAGAGTTGAGTACCCAAAAAGAACAGAATACCTCCCAACACCAGTATGGCAAGGAGTAAAGTCAGGGTAATGGCTACAACAGGTGGTGTTTTCCATCGGCGAAACCGGATATATACCGGATTGAGCAAAATAGATATAACCACAGCAAATGCCAGTGGAATAAGTATATCCCGAATAGTAAACAGGATATAGGAAAAAAGGATGATTCCGAAAAGGATAACTGTCGTCTTCAGATAGAAGGGATATTCTTTAGTAGCTGGCATTTGAGTAGTGAGAATAGATTATGCTACCAGAATATGTAAAAAAAATATGCCTATAGGAAAAAAGTAAAATACATTTATTCCTATAGTTGTATGAATATAGGAGTGAGTATATAACAGTAAAGAAAATTGCTTTGATTAATTCTCCTGTGGGATCTCTGATTTTCGGAAGTATTGCAATAACAACAAACCAAACCCAATCATAATGGATACATCTGCCATGTTGAAGATACCTGTTTCAAACCAACCCAACTGAATATGCAGAAAGTCAGTGACAGAACCGTACTTGATACGATCAAATACATTGCCTATGCCACCACCAATGATAAAACAAAGACCGATTAAGGTACTGGTCTTAAGAGATTGATTAAAAAAAGCATAGCTTAAAGCTCCCGCCAGAACCAATGCCGGTACTAGTGATAGCAATACATTGCGGATGGGTTCGGGTAATGTACCACCTGCACTTAGAAATGCTCCTGTATTTTCAACTTTAGTAAGAATCAGATTATCATCGATCAGTTCAATATGTTCATACGCATCAATATTCTTTCTCACAATGGATTTGGAAACCTGATCACAGCCAACATTAATCACTACCAGCAATACAATGATGCAAATGCGCAAAAATTTGTTTGTTTTCATTCGAAGTTAATACTTTTCTCTCTGTACGGATTCTGAGCCTATAAATATATGTATTATAACGAGGTTTCCCTATCAATTTGTTTTATTGCGTCAACATAATTTATTCTACAGCTCTAAAAGAGTATGCCTTGCTGACAAGAAAGATTGATGATATAACGTTTTGCCATAACCAAAAGTAATAGTGGATAAGACATTGTGATTGGCCGGACGTCAGGTAATAAACTAGGTTTGTACAACAAATCAAGTCTATTACAATATGATTAGTCATCTTTTTGATCCTTATCGCAAGTTTCTGTTTTTTGTTCTTTTTGGATGTTGTCTATTACCTGTAGTCACCCCTCCGGTTGCTTTGTGTACAGGGTTTCTGTTAACTCATTTCTTTGGAAATCCTTTTGCTCGTTATACTCATTCCTGGTCACAGAGCTTGCTTAAACTCTCAGTTGTGGGACTGGGCTTAGGAGTAAATGTGTCTTCTGTTATTGAAAATACCCATGAAGGCTTGGGACTAACCCTATTCTCTATAATCTTGACACTTGTGCTGGGATTAGTACTTGGAACAGCTTTGCATCTGACCCGTAAGACATCCCATCTGGTTGCTTCAGGTACTGCTATCTGTGGTGGGAGTGCGATTGCAGCTATTGCACCTGTGGTCAATGCATCCGAGAGAGAAGTTTCAGTTGCTTTGGGTACTGTCTTTCTGCTTAATGCAGTAGCATTGGTGTTATTCCCGATAGTTGGTCATACGTTACATATGTCACAACACCAGTTTGGTTTATGGGCAGCTATTGCCATTCATGATACCAGTTCAGTGGTAGGTGCAGCCAGTAACTTCGGAACAGAAGCCTTACAGGTTGCCACAACTGTAAAACTAGCCAGAGCTTTGTGGATTGTACCTGTTGCCCTGATTAGTAGCTTGGTATTTCACAATAAAGAAAAGAAGATTACAATACCTTGGTTTATTGGAGGGTTTATAGGAATGATGTTACTAAATAGTTATTTGCCTCAAATACATTCATATAGTCATACTATAACCTCAACTGCCAAAGCTGGTTTAACTGCCGCCTTATTTCTGATTGGAGCAGGAATATCCTTACAGGATATGAAACAAATTGGTTGGAAGCCACTGACGCTAGGTATAATTCTATGGCTGGTAATCTCAGTTATATCTCTTTGGGTTATTCTAAGTGGAGGATAAAGTAGCTTATGCTTCTTTCAGGTGTTTTCCTCCCTTTGCTGTCCTTCTGAAAGAAACTTTTGACAAATAGAGCCATGCTTGTTTAGAAAAGAAAACACTCCAAAAGTAAAGGCCGCTAACCTTGCCACAAGATTCTTCCAGAAGGACAGAGGAGTGTTTCTTTCAATGAAGGTATTTCCGGGTATTTTCTTAAGTTGACAGCACCTAAAGTTCTTTGTGTTATTCTATTCCAAAGAGTATTAGGTGTCCTTTTATGCACTTTTTCTGACAAGCAAAACAATGCGAGGTCACAAGAAGAATAATGTTCTGGGCTATAAACTTATAACAGAAGATGGAAGAAGTAATCAAAAGCCATTAAAAGAAAAGGATAATAAACAAACACATTACAATCTGGATTATCGACTAAGCTACCTGCTTATCCTTCCCTGCTAATTGACCACAGGCCGCATCAATGTCTTTGCCACGACTCCGACGAATATTAACCACTACACCTTTATCTTCTAAGAACTTACCAAACTGAGCAATCTTATCACCTTCCGCATTCACATAGTTAGCTTCTGCAATAGGGTTATATTCAATGATATTTACCTTGCAAGGGGTGTGTTTGGTAAATTCGTATAATTCTCTGGCGTCCTGAAGTGAATCATTGAAGTTATGGAATACAATGTATTCATAGGTTACGCGGGTTCCCGTCTTTTTATAAAAGTACATCAGGGCTTCTTTTAGTGCCTCCAGTGTATTACTTTCATTGATAGGCATAATCTGGTCGCGCTTGACATCATTGGCTGCATGTAGTGACAATGCCAGACGGAATTTTACTTCGTCATCGCCCAGTTTCTTAATCATTTTCGCAATACCTGCTGTGGAAACAGTGATGCGCTTGGGTGACATGTTTAATCCATCCGGAGATGTGATTCTTTCAATAGATTCCATCACATTGGCATAATTGAGCAGCGGTTCACCCATACCCATATACACAATATTGGTCAGTGGAGTCTGGTAATGTTCTTCTGCCTGATTGCGTATGGCTACTACCTGATCATAAATTTCCGCTGCATCCAGATTTCGTTTGCGATCCATATAGCCAGTAGCGCAAAACTTGCAGGTCAGTGAACAACCCACCTGGCTGGACACACAGGCTGTCATACGATCATCTGCTGGGATCAGTACCCCTTCAACCAGATGACTATCATACAGGCGAAATGCTGATTTGATAGTCTGATCACTGCTAACCTGTTTTTTATCAACAGAAATAGAATTGATTACAAAATGCTCATTAAGCAAATTGCGCAAGGGTACAGACAAGTTTGTCATCTGATCAAAACGGGTAGCAGACTTCTTCCATAGCCATTCATAAATTTGTTTGGCACGAAATCCCTGCTCTCCCTGAGAAGTCAGAAAAGTTTTAATGTCTGACAAGGCCAGTTTCCGAATATCTTTTTTCACAACCTGTACCACAGGCTTTGCTGTTTCTATTTCCATACTTGCAAAATTACACCAAGATTTGCAGGAAGTAAATTCTTTTCTGTGTCTATACGCAGAATCTTTTACAAAGAATTTGTCCTTCCGTGAAGAGGATACTAATTTTAACTCCTTGTAAAGCAACAATAAACCCTATACATTAATTCATTCCCTTGTCATTTATCATAATTAAACAACTGATCCCTTTTCTGATCCATCTGCCATTGGTAGCCTATTTGCTCATTCAGTGGTATAAATATCAGGTAGATGCACCTTTGAAACAATGGTTCTGGCCTGCTGTATGTATAAAGTTACTAGCAGGATGTGGGTTAGGACTTCTTTATCTTTACTACTATCCTTATCAGGGAGATACGTGGGTGCTGTTTGAGGAATCAATTTTGCTAAATAAGCTTGCCTTTCAAAGCCCTTTGGACTATGTGCGTGTGTTGTTCCTCAAAAATACTGCATTTACACAACATTATGTGTTTCTGGATTTAGCCATAGAGCAGCCAAGAGCCTTTTTTATGTCGAAACTTATAAGTCTGATAATTCTTTTCACGTTTCGCAATTATTGGATTACCGGAATCTATTGTTCGCTGTTGAGCTTTTATGGATTATGGAAGCTGGCTAACCAATTGGTTCGTTATTTTCCGGATACCCGGCTGAGTGCCTGTATTGCTTTCTTTTTGTTTCCCTCTGTTGTATTCTGGAGTAGTGGGGTATTAAAAGAATTCCTTGCAGTAGTTTGTATCTGTTGTATCGTGGGAGTTGTCTTACATATTCTATACACATCAGATTCTGGAAATCTAAAATGGAAAGAACTACTAAAAAACCTTCGGATACAATATATATGTTGGTTTGGAATTTCATTCTTTGTTTTGTGGCAGATTAAGTTCTATTATGCAGCTATACTTCTGATTGCTCTTCTAGCCCTGGGTAGTACAGTGTGTATTTGTTCTGCTTTGAAAACAACCAGTTCCAGAATTCGAAAGAGCATTTACTTTCTGTGTTTTACAGGAATCTTTAATCTGGTGCCCTTAATCTATACTTTTTTGACAGGACAATCTCTATTGGAATCCATTGTGCAAAACCATGATGCCACAGTCCGAGCTTCCAGTCCAGGCACTTTTATTATTTTTTCAGGCTTGCAACCTGTTATTACAAGTTTTTTGCAGCATTTTCCGTTAGCTTTGTGGTCTGGTTTGTTTGCTCCTATGCCGTGGCAGGCACATACTGGTCTGGTTTTGAGTGTGAGTCTGGAAAATAGTGTATTATTGCTTGGCTGTATAGGGTACTTCTTAACCCTTTTCTGGACTTGGAAAAAAGAAAATAAAGAACCGGAATCGGTTCTCTATCAGTTAATCATACAAAGTATTTGGTGGTATAGTATAACGCTGGCTGTAATAATGGCTTTTGCTTCCCCCAACTTTGGAGCTTTGACCCGTTATAAAATAGGATTTCTACCTCTGCTGGTATATGTTGTGTTTAGTAAAATCGAAAAAATAAAACGTCAAAATAAAAGAAGTACGCATGCAAATACGTGATTGCTTTGAATTAGGATATGTTGCCAAAACCCATGGATTAAAAGGCGAACTGGTAATAATGTTGGATGTAGATGATCCGGATGAGTATGAAGAGATGGATTCGTTTTTTATTCAGATAAAAGGACAGTTGGTGCCGTATTTTATGGAGTCCTATAACCTGCAGGGAAACAGGGCTATTGTAAAACTGGAAGATGTAAATACGATAGATGCGGCAAAAGCTCTGATTGGAAATAAATTGTTTCTGCCTTTGGATAACCTGCCTGATCTGGAAGACGATCAGTTTTATTATCATCAGGTAATGGGATATACGATTGTAGATGAAACTAAAGGCGATTTAGGGCAAGTAGATGCTATCTATGATATGCCAGGCCATGATTTGCTGGCTATGAAGTATCAGGGAAAAGAGGTTCTGATTCCTGTGAACGATGAGATTGTGAAAAAGGCTGATCATGAACAGAAGATTGTCTATGTCTCTCTGCCGGAAGGACTACTGGAAGTCTTTTTGAGCGAAGGAGAAGAAAATCCAGATGATGAAGAGGAGTAAATAGAATGAGTGATACTAACTTCTGGTTTTGTTAATTAAGAATATATGCGTATTGATATTATTACCTGTTTGCCTCAATTGCTCGACAGCTTTTTTGCTGCTTCTATTCTGAAAAGGGCACAGGATAAAGAACTGGTTTCCGTAAACGTGCACGATCTGCGGGATTATACTACCTATAAACACAAACAGGTAGATGACTATGCCTTTGGTGGTGGAGCCGGAATGGTGTTAATGATTGAGCCTATCGCAAACTGTATCCGTTCGTTACAAAAAGATAGAACATATGACGAAATCATCTATGTAACTCCTGATGGAGAGCGTTTGAATCAGCGAATCGCCAATCGGTTGTCGCTGAAAGAGAACTTATTGATTTTGTGTGGACACTACAAAGGAGTAGACGAACGTGTACGGGAACATTTTGTAACTCAGGAAATCAGTATTGGGGACTATGTTTTATCGGGAGGAGAGCTGGCAGCAGCGGTGATCTCTGATTCTGTTATCCGGTTGATTCCTGGTGTGCTTTCTGATGAAACATCTGCACTGACAGATTCTTTTCAGGATGATATGTTGGCACCACCTATCTATACACGCCCGGCAGATTTTGAGGGATGGGTTGTTCCAGAAGTATTGCTTTCCGGTCATGAAGCCAAAATCAATGACTGGCGTTATGAACAAGCACTACAGCGCACTCGCACCCGGCGCCCTGATTTACTGAATGAATAGATTAAATGCAGACAACAAGAAAGACAGGCTCTCACCTGTCTTTCTTGTTAGAAACCATCATCACTAATAGACCGTTTCCCTTGGGCTGTGGTCTCGTCCATGGCATCGGTTTCGCGTTGAGCCACATTATCACCACTTTCCAAATCATCCTCTTTTCTATTAGGGTCTGATTCCGGTTTCTGCTTCTGATTCGTGATCTGTTGACTACTATGTTTCAAATGATCATCTCTTTCTGCTTCTGCAGGTTCTTGTTTTTTTTGATTTTCAGGATGTATCATATTAGTAAAGAGCTTACTCTCTGTTGGTTTTATAGTATTCTGTGACAATAGCATGCCTGTTGACAAAAACGCGTTAGATTAACAGATAGTGGCTATTTGAAGTATAGGCTCTGGGGAAAGTATTACTAGTCTTGTGGTGTTTTTTACGCGGTTAATTGAATATCTGAACTTCAGATAGATAAAAAAACACCAGGTAGTTTCATTACCTGGTGCAAAATATAACCTATATACTAGTAAACGCTTACAGCAGTTTCCGGATGATATCATCTACCGTTACGTTTTCAGCCTCAGCTTTGAAGTTACGTACCACACGGTGACGAAGAATTGGAATAGCAACTGCCTGAACGTCTTCGATATCCGGTGAATATTTACCCATAAATAGTGCATTACATTTGGCTCCCAGCACCAAAAACTGTGAAGCTCGAGGACCTGCGCCCCATTCCAGATACTGATTGGCTTCATTAGATGCCAGTTCTGTTTGTGGACGAGTTTTGTGCACCAGCTTTACGGCATATTCCACTACATTATCTGTTACAGGTACTTTACGTACCAATGTCTGAAAATACTTAATTTCCTCCCCACTGATTACATGAGAGATTGTTTGTGAACTGGATGAAGTAGTATTTTTTACAATCTCAACTTCTGACTGGTATTTAGGATAATCCAGCTTTACATTGAACATAAAGCGGTCCAACTGTGCTTCAGGTAGGGGATAGGTACCTTCCTGTTCAATCGGGTTCTGGGTTGCCAGTACAAAGAAAGGTTTTTCCAGCGGATATTTTTTTCCAGCTATGGTTACCGCATATTCCTGCATAGCTTCCAGTAAGGCTGATTGCGTTTTAGGAGGAGTCCGGTTAATCTCATCTGCCAGGATGATATTGGCAAAGATAGGTCCCTGAATAAATTTGAAGTGCCGTTCCTGATCCAGTGTTTCTGAACCCAGAATATCAGAAGGCATCAGGTCAGGGGTAAATTGAATACGATTAAAATTAAGGTCCAGAGCAGAGGATAAAGTTTGAATCAATAACGTTTTGGCCAGTCCCGGCACTCCTACCAGCAGACAGTGTCCCTGACAAAAAATGGCTGTGAGCAATAATCTCACTACTTCATCCTGACCAATAACTACTTTGGAAATTTCGGTTTTTAACCGGCTGTAGGCTTCTTGCAAAGCACGCGCCGCATCTACATCAGAAGTATATTGCACGATAGTTAAAAAGTTTGATTATAAAATCTATTATGTTTTACAAGAATGTCAGAAATATGATTACCTGTGTGAATAGTTTATTAAGTTCACAAAGTAGTAAAAATTGTTTCGGTCTAAAATAGATATTTTTCTTAAAAACAAAAAACTACAAAAGCTGAGAACACTTTTGTAGTTTTTTATTTTATACAAGGGTGCTAAATAGATATTCTGACTTTACTGTTTTCCTTTTAGCACATCACAGTCTTTCAAATCTTCATGGACATTAATAAATACCTCGTCCTTTGATTTCTTAAACCACTCATTCAGTGCTTTGGATTTCTTCTCATTCAGTGCTGCCGCAGCTATCTTATCCCAGTCATCTTCAATTGTTGCGGTATGTGGAGCTATCTTTTTCCGGAAATAAATGATACGCAGGGCATTTTTTCCATCATCTGTACGATACTGAAGTGGCTTGCTGATGTTGCCTACCTGCATAGTATCTATGGCAAAGTATAAACCTGGATCAAGAGCTTCCATGAAGATTTTAGAGCTACGGCTGTTCGGATCAGAAATTACACCTCCATTACCTTTTGTGCCTTTATCATCTGAATATTGTTTTGCTGCATATTCAAACTTCATACTGTCAGCCAATATCAGTGTGCGAAGGCTATCCAGATACTGAGCAGGTACATTCATATCTGCATCTGAATAGTTGGGACGTATCAGAATATGGCGTGCACGATACTCTTCTCCTTTTCTGTCAATCAACTGAATCAGGTGAAACCCAAATTCTGTTTCTACTACCTGAGATACTTCTCCTTTTTTGAGCTTCATAGCAGTTCCTTCAAATTCAGGTACCATCATACCCCGCTTAGCCCAACCCAGGTCTCCTCCATCAGCTGCTGAACCATCTACTGAGTTTGTGCGGGCCAGAGACGCAAAATCTTCACCACCATCTACAATTTTTTTACGGATCTGGTTCAGGCGTGTTTTGATTGTATTTTTCTCTTCCTTACTTACAGATGCCAGTTTAACAATCTGAGCTACTTCTACTTCAGTAGAAAAATAGGGGATACTATCCTGTGGCAGATTATTATAGAAACGCTTTACTTCACTAGGAGTTACTTTGATTTTTTCTGTGATTTTTTCCTGCATCTTCTGCACCATCAGTTGCTCCTTGATCTGTGGCCTTAATTCAGCCTTCAATGCTTCTGGCGTTTTTCCATAAGCCTCAATTAGCTTTTCTGCTGAACCAAACTGATTCCGGATCATATATTCCATTCTCCGGTCTAATGTAGATTCCACATCTTTATCTTCTACTTCTACAGAGTCAATTTCAGCTTTGGCTGCCAGTAACTTTTGCAGCAATAACTGCTGAAGGATCTGACATTCTTCCATATTTTTGCCAGCAGCAGAGGCTTCTGCCTTATATCCTTCGATTTCTGATTGTAATACAATGTAGTTATCAACCTTAGCTGCAATGCGGTCAACTGATTTACCCTGAGCATTGGCAGTTGTACTACAGATGCCTGCAAACAAAATTGCCAGCAAGCAACCAAGACAATATAAATACTTCATTTTTGAAAACATATACATATAAATAGGATCTTCGGAAATGGACCAGTCTACAAAAGAAAAGGAATTTCTGCTTTTATTGTATGATTTAACAATCTTTAACACCTATTGGATTTTTATTTCAAACTCCTTCTTATTCTTTGCTTCCTCATAAATCTTGTTTTCCAGTTCATGCAACATCTTTACCTTCCTGCGATTAATGAGTATTTCGTGGATTTGAGGGGTGATAAAAGCAAGAGGTGCAGGTTGGGATGAAAGCCGTACTTCTTTAATAGCCAACAAATATACATTTTGTTGATCGGAAGTTTCTGCAAAATGATTATTTTTTAACAAAGCCACATTGTTCTTGTCGTCTGCAAAAGGCGTGTTACGGATCAAATCGTTAAAAATAGTCCATTTGGTATCTTCCAGATGATAGAAATTAGCAAATCGATAGGCGAATGACTGTAGTTCTTTGCGGTCATTGGGTTTATTGGAACGTATCCAGCTCCTGGCACGATCCAGGCCAGGGGTAGTTTTTGGGGCTACTACCAGCCAGGCTTTGACAATACTTTGCTGCAAGGTAAAGTTCTCTGGATTATTTTTATAATAGTCCTGTATTTCGGCAGTACTAACAGTGGTGTCTATATGACGGTCAACATATTGCTTCTCAAAAGCCTGAAGTATCAGATAGTCTCTGTAATCGGCTACTTTCCTATCAATCTCTTCTGCATCTCCCTCTGTTTCGCGAGTGGCTTGATCCATTAGAAGGCGCTTCCTTACCCAACTTTCTGCATAGCGCTTTACAAATGCAGTACTATCTGGTTGTGAAAGCCCATCAGGAATGATGTCCGACAACTCCGATAAGTAGAGAATGTCGTTACCTGCTTTAGCAAGCACAGTTTCTGAGGTAGACTGACGATTGGATTTTTTGTCCGTATTACAGGCTGCAATCAGTAAAGTTCCGGTAACCAAAAGCAAAAAAAGAATGGAAAAGTTTCTCATAGAGTATAAAGCAAACGAGGCCCTTGCAGAAATAGTATTCAAAAAATAGTATTGTATTAAGAGTATGTTGGATAAAATAAAACCCCATTGGGAGGGGTTTACGGACAATAGCTCATAAAAGTTATTCTACCAAGGTGCTGTAATGGGTTTTACGGCACGTGTCATTTCCCTTTTTCCCATTGGTCCCGGCAATGATTCTACTTCCCAGCCAACTTCTTTCAGATCACGTTTGAATTGTCCCTTTGCACAGTAAGTAACCAACATACCACCCGGAACCGTAATATCATATATTTTTTGAAAGAGGGCTTTTTCCCACATTTCAGGTTGTTTGCTGGGGGCAAAGGCATCATAGTAAATCAGATCAAACAGCCAATAAGGTTTGAAATCTGCAAGTGTAACCGGAAATTTTCGTAAATGAAACTGATCTTTTAGTATTTTGGATTCTTTTTCCCAAGGCACTTCGTGCAACTGAGAGTACAAGGAATCCATTGAGGCAAAAGTGCTGGAAACATGTGTATAGTTTAACTGACTGATAATCTCAGCAGGAACGGGGTAGGGTTCCAGTGCAACATAACTCACCAGATGATCCGGAAAATAACGTTGTACATTGCAGATACTGAGCCATGCATTGAGTCCTGTGCCAAAGCCAATTTCCAGTAGATATATTCCCTTTTTCTCCTGTAAAACGGGTTTCAGCCCGGCTTCTATAAACACATGTATAGATTCATCCATAGCCCCATGAATAGAATGATAGTTTTCATTCAGCAGAGGACTATAGAGAGTATGAGACCCGTCGTGTGTAACTCGAATTTCCACTTTATATCAAATAGATAGTACTTTTACAAAATGCTTACAGCTGAATTGTTTTTACTGTAGAATTACGACAATATTTGTAAAATGTTATAAGCTATGCTACCTGAAGCAAATGATCAGGTAGATTCCCGGACTTATAGTAATGAACTAAGCAAAGCTTGCAAATTTATTATTTTTTTCATTTGTATGAATATTTATTTAATTGGTATGCCCGGTTCCGGGAAAACAACATTGGGTAAACGATTGGCAAAAACGCTGGGTTTCTCGTTTACAGATTTGGATATTGTATTAGCTGAGCAAGAGAAGATGCCTGTTACTGAAATATTTGCGCAGAAAGGTGAATTGTATTTTCGACAAGCTGAAAGTGAGTGCTTAAAGAAGACCATTCAATTACAAAGATCTGTGATAGCAACAGGAGGGGGAACTCCTTGTTTTTTTGATAACATGGAGTGGATGAATGCAAATGGCATCACAATTTTTCTGGATGTGTCTACTGAGGAATTAGTAAAACGCCTGACCATTAACGAAGATGCTACGCAAAAGCGTCCTTTGTTTGCAAATAAATCAGTACAAGAACTGCGGAGTAGTCTTGAAACGATGCAGACCAATCGTTTACCACATTATGAAAAGTCGCAATTTCGGTTTCTCCCACATGAGACAAAACCTTCTTTTGTTGCTTCACAGCTAAAAGAGAGATTACCAGAACTGTTTAAATAATTGGGTTGAAAAGAAAAATCCCTCTGGCAACAGAAGGATTTTTTGTTTTTTATTGAAGAAATACGGTTTTAGAAGCTAGAGCCTATTGTAATCACTGCAGATGTAAATTGGTTCTTTATTATGGCAGAGGGGGCATCTGTATAGGGAGTATATGCTTGTTTGGATGTTCGATAGGCCAATGCAAAGTCTGCAAAGAATTTGTTGACTTTAATTCCTAGCCCACCTGTATAAGCCATCTGTGTACGTTTCAGATCATCAGTTGATTGGGTAAAGGGATCATCCTGGAACATCAATCCTGCACGTACCCTGAATATAGATATTCGATATTCACCGCCAGCCCGGAAGTTGAATAGATTGCGGTATATACTACGAATCTCATTGTTGTATTCCACTGACTGGCTAATACCACTGGCCGCAGTACCAAAATCTCCATTCAGACGGGTAGCTCTATAAGGCTGATACTCAATGTCGCCAGATACGAATCCATGTTTACCAATAAAGATGGCTGCACCGATAGATGTCCGCAACGGTGTGGTAAGTCTGTAATCAAATTCATTATCAACGGACCGTTGAGAAGCACTAGATTGATCAAGATTATAGTCATTAGGTCTTTTGAAATTAGAAACCAGTGTAGTATAGGAAGTCTCATTCAGGTTGTAAATGGTTGGTGATGTAAACGACCAACCAATACGAATAATATCATTAGGGCGATAGATTAGTCCTAATGTTGCATTAAATCCTGTTCCTGATACCTTAAGATTATCACTCAAAGTATAGTTATCAATGAAATTATAAGTTGATTGTTCTACTACCTCTGTATAATCTATCCGGCTATTGTATTTTATGCTTGCTATACCAATATTGGCACCAATATATAGTTTATCATTGTAATTGCCACCATAGCTAAAACTCCACTGATTATTATTCCCGGAAGTAGAAATAGTACCATTGGGTCTCACCGAAGATGCATCTTCAGTCAATGTTCCATCGGAGTTTTCTGTCGCATTTGCACTTAGATTGCTACGCCAGCGCCAATACTGAAAATAATCTTGTTTGTCATCTCCATCACCATCATAGGGATCAATAAGATATCCACTATAGGCTAGTTGGGCCAACATTTCATTATAGCCAACGTTGAATCCAATCTGATCAGAATTAACTGCTAACTGATCACTGGATACATTCAGGTTATCTGTAAGCAAGCGTAAATAGCTGACAAGTGAGTTTGCTTCATTAGTATTACCCTGAAAAGAAATTTGATTATTATAGTTATTCAATTGATTGTAGCTAATACCCCAGCTTCCTCCACGCCAGGCTCCAGAGCTATTCTCAGGTTTGGCATTAGAGAATACTATACCAAAATTAGGAACACTGAAATACGTTTTGCCATCGGAAAGCCCTCTACCTAACATGGTAGCATCATTATTGGTAAACGTCAGAGAAGGGGTGATGCTCCATTCGGATTTGCGATAGAAACCCAAACCCGCAGGGTTATTAGATGCAGAAGTAATATCAGCTCCTAACGCTGTATTCACACCTCCCATGCTTTGAAAACGAGCCGAGCCGTTTAGAGTAGTCTGAGAAAAGCGAAGAGCATCGTTCACATATTGCGCTTTTACTGTTAGTATGGGAAAAAGTAAGCCCAGGCCAACAAAAATATGTCGGAATTTCACAGTTGTACTAGTTAAATGATTGAATGGTAAGGAGAAAAAAGAGACATTCATACTGAGTCTGGGATTAAATAGGCCTTAAAAATAGTATCTTTTGGAAGATAAAACCTATACTCACTATATGAATGTCTCTGAATGACTATATGTTATCTTGGTGATCTGCCGCCTGATGAGTGTCCGCCAGAAGAGCTTCCGCTACTACGGCTTCCACCTCCGCCACCCCAGCTACCTCCACCACCACCACTGTTGCCACCGCTACTGCTACGACCGCCACCCCAACTACCTCCGCCACTATTACCACCTCCCCAGCTACTGCCTGAGTTAGAAGAACGGTTGTTATTAGAATTATTCCAGCTTCCACTGTTGCTGCTTCCACTGCTGCTACGACCGCCCCAACTGCTTCCTGAATTAGAAGAGCGGTTACTATTAGAATTATTGGAGTATGAGCTGTTATTGGTACGACCTCCACCCCATTCACTACGATTAGAACGTGGAGTTACAGGTTGGCTACCAGAATTAGAATAACCATCATTTGAGTAATTGCTATTTGAATAACCACTGTTTCTGCCACCAACACTGCTGTAGTCACTACGGCGATAATTAAAATCGTTACCACTGTTGTTGCTGTAGTCAGTACCACGAGGTCTTATAGCACGAGTATCAGATGTAACACCATTACTTACAGTTCTTCCAGAAGAAAAACCATTGTTGGAATTTGAGCCCCAGTTGCCTCTAGGAGTTACAGCGGTATTATTATCTGCACTACCTCTGCTTATACGACCACCTGATGAAGAGCTTCCTGAGTTATCCGCAGAACCCATTCGACCACCTCTACCTCCTGAACCATTTACAAAGTTTTCGTTTACAGTCGCAGAGCTTCTGCTGCCTCTGGCTCCATAATTCTTATAGATAGTATTTTCTGAGCGACCTCCTGTATAACCAGTACCATTTGAACGACCCCATACTACATTAGTACGTGAACCATAGTAATTATAATAATTATTGTAATATCCACCATAGTAACCATATCCATAGTAGGCGTAAGGATTACCCCAGTAAGAATAATAAGGGCTATATCCATACCAGTAAGGGTCATATCCCCATCCACGAGAATAGTATCCACCCCATCCCCAGTAAGGTCTGCCCCATCCAATGCTTATACTCACACCAGGTCCCCACCAGGATGAAGCCCATGGACTATATCCCCACCCTGAGCTATAATAAGGATATCCCCAGTTAGAACCATAGTAAGGATCATACCAGGAATTACCATAATAGTTGTTAGCGTAATAGTTACTATAGCTAGGGTATACACTGTTATAACCATAACTGGTAGTGCGACGGCGACCTAATGTAGTATTATCTGCTGTGATCAGATCACTATCCTGGTAATTCGGATCGTAATAGGTATCTCCTGTTGTATCCTGAACTTGTCTTTGGTTATTGCCACTATATTGCTGTGACTGCTGGCTATATTGCGTCAGATAATCCGGATTAAGATTTTTTTGATTTTTTGAATTTCCGGATGTATTTGGGGCAACTTCAGTTGAAGAGGCGTATCGGGTAACAGGTTTATCCTTTGAAGAATAATATAGATCATCACTATCGCCTTTTTGGGCATATTGTGATTGTGTACACGACATGAACCCTCCCAAGCCTATCATAGCCGCAAAAACTACTGATTTAAATGGGTACGTCTTCATAAATTTATCTGTTGGATGTAAAACTAATTCATTTAGATCTCAAGCATTTCTCACAAAAACCTATCTTTGCCGTTTGCTTATCTATTTTGTAGAACATAGTATCCGGTAAAAAAAGTTTATGTCTTGAAATTTATAAGTTTTTCGGGATAAAAGTAAATTAAAATGTAATTAAATACGCATTTTCGTATTCTTATTACGAGTTATATAAGTATTAAAAATCGTGCCATAATTAACAATTTTTAACATTTTTTATAAAAAATACGATTTTAAAGAAAGACTATACAGAAACAAGCTATATGTATTCAAATAATCTAATTTAATAGATTTTGATTATCAGGGAATTATAAATGTGAGTGCTTTACAATATATATAACCTAACCTATATTATTCATTAACTTTTTTGTTGAATTCATGAGTAAAGGATTGCCAAAACGAAGCGAAGACTATTCAGCCTGGTACAATGAACTGGTTCAAAAGGCTGACCTTGCCGAAAACTCACCTGTGCGCGGATGTATGGTGATTAAGCCCTATGGATATACTATCTGGGAAAAAATGCAAAGGGCATTGGATGATATGTTTAAAGAAACAGGACATACCAATGCGTACTTTCCGTTATTTATACCCAAATCGTTCCTGAGTAAGGAAGCTAGCCACGTAGAAGGATTCGCAAAAGAATGTGCGGTGGTTACACACTATCGTTTAAAAAATGCACCAGACGGCAGTGGCGTAATTGTAGATCCGGAGGCAAAGTTGACAGAAGAACTGATTGTGCGTCCAACGTCAGAAACTGTAATCTGGAGTACCTACAAAAACTGGATACAAAGCTATCGTGACCTTCCTGTTCTGGTAAATCAGTGGGCTAACGTAGTTCGCTGGGAAATGCGTACCCGCTTGTTTTTGCGTACAACTGAATTTCTATGGCAGGAGGGACATACTGCACATGCTACTGCAGATGAGGCTGTTGCCGAAACCAAACAGATGCTGGAAGTATATGCTACATTTGCCGAAGAATGGATGGCTTTACCTGTGGTACGTGGTGTAAAAACAGCCAACGAACGTTTTGCAGGGGCAGAAGATACGTATTGTATTGAAGCACTGATGCAGGATGGAAAAGCCTTGCAGGCAGGTACTTCTCACTTCCTGGGACAAAACTTTGCCAAAGCATTTGATGTGCAGTATACGAGCAAAGAAGGAAAGCTGGATTATGTTTGGGGAACTTCCTGGGGTGTGAGTACACGTTTGATGGGTGCTTTGATTATGGCACACTCAGATGATGAAGGTCTGGTATTACCTCCAAAACTGGCTCCTATCCAGGTAGTGATTGTGCCTATATTTAAAGGGGCAGAACAACTAGCCACCATTACTGAAAAGATTCAGCCTCTATTAAAAGAGTTAAAATCCAAGGGAATCAGTGTGAAGTTTGATAACCGTGATGGAAATTCGCCTGGATGGAAATTTGCTGAGTATGAACTGAAAGGTGTACCTGTACGGGTTGCTATTGGTCCTCGTGATCTGGAAAATGGTACAGCTGAAGTGGCTCGTCGGGATACTAAGGAGAAGAAAGTCTATTCTATGGAAAATCTTGCCAGCCAGATTGAAGGATTGCTGACAGATATTCAGCAAAACATTTATCAGAAAGCACAATCTTTCCGGACTGCCAATACTACTAAGGTAGAAACATATGAAGAGTTTAAGCAAATATTGGACGAGAAACCAGGATTTGTTCTGGCTCACTGGGATGGCACTTCTGAAACGGAAGAACGTATCAAGGAAGAGACCAAAGCTACCATCCGTTGTATTCCATTGGATTCTCCCGCAGAAGAAGGCAAGTGTATCGTAACAGGAAAACCTTCTTCCAGACGTGTTTTGTTTGCACGGGCTTATTGATAGAAGTAAGTAGAAAGACATTTTTTACACTGTAAAAAATGCCTTTACTGTATATAGAGATAGTACAAATCGTCTTTTGTAAGTATGTTCAGGTATCTTAATGGGTTAGGAGCCACAATCCTTCTTACTTCCTATCAGGATATTGTTGAGTGGATAAGTCATCATTTGCTGACATGTCCTTTTAAGAAAGTATTTCTGATTGATTGTCCGGGTTGTGGATTACAGCGTTCTATTGTTGCTCTATTACGTGGTGATTTCAAAGAATCATGGCATATGTATCCAGCTACATTGCCTATGCTCTTATTGATCGGGTTTATTTTTGTAAACAGCCGGATTAATTTCCGGTATGGAATCTGGATTGTAAAGATTTTGTCTGGTATTGTTTTTCTGATTATTATTAGCAGTTACATCTTAAAAATAAAAAATCATCAATTATTTTAATTTATGCAACAAGACCCTACATTCAATCAAGGTGGTATGGGATTCCAACAACCCTTACCAAATGCTACTATCGTACTTGTATTAGGTATTCTCTCTATTGTTCTTTGTTGTTGTTATGGGATTTTTGGGCTAGGTTTGGGTATTACAACGCTTATATTAGCCAAGTCAGATATGGCTCGTTATAGAAGTAATCCTGACATGTATACTCTAAGTTCCTATAACAATCTAAATGCAGGGCGAATCTGCGCCATTATAGGTGTAGTTCTTTCTTCTTTATCGTTGTTGTATTTTATTTTTATTATCGTCATGGTTGGAATCGATGCATTAAGTGATCCAGGATTGATGCAGGAACGTATGAAAGATATATTTGGAAACTAAGTTCCTGATTTAGTTTTTGATAAAAGCCTGGATCTTCCAGGCTTTTGTTGTTTAATTACAATCTTTTATGTGGGTTTGGCTCAATTATCAAGGACAGAAAGACCTAACTCGTACTTTATATTATTTTTTACTTGTTGTATGAGAAGTTATCAGATTGTTGAAATACTTGCTTTTGACAAGATACTGGGCAAATGTATTGGAGTAGAACTGCAGATCCTTATTTTGAAGTGGGTAGCTTCTATTCTAAAGAAGGAAATAGTGCAGGAAGGTTTAGCTATAGAGGTAGATGTTATAAAAGTAACTTATGTCTCTACTTATGCTGCACTAGGCATATATTATCCCAATCCAGAAGATATACTTGTAGATTATGGAAAATATATAGAACAGAAAGGAGAAAGAATCTTGCGAAATTGTTCTTTTATCGAATTTATTGATGAAAGCTACTCTTTTCTTGCTCAAGATCTTATTTCATATGATGATAAAGGATATATAAGAACCTTTCCTGAAAACGAGAGTCAAATCTAAAAAGCTTTTAAATAAATAGTAGAATGACTATAGTTTTTAGAAAATTCCTTCTCTATGGCTCTGGAATTAATAAATCTTGACTTTGAATAAAACATAATTTGATTCCTATTTAAATAATCAAACAACATAACTCGTGGCGCTTTCTCAGGTATAAAGGGTTTGATACCCGCCACTGAAAGGGGTTTTTCGGAAGACTGATCTGATTGGGTGTTAGTTGTAGTCTGGGTAGCAGCTTGCTTTGATTGTTTTACAAAGTGTAAAGCCTTGAACAGTTCAAAATCCATAAACTCGTATTGTTCTTCCTGCTCAAGTTTTTTCCAAATATCATAAGCTGTTTTGATACGAATGCGTACTTCATCGCGCTTCAGTTCTTTGAGAACATATTTAGCTGCATTGTCCTTATCTTTTTTCTTGTCCAGCACAGCGAGGTGGTATTCATTGCGTTTGTATTTCGCATTGATCTCTTTATACTCTTTTTCCGCTTTTTTGAGTTGCTTGTCGCGGTCTTTGGAGGTAGGCTGAGCTTCCAGTTCTGCCTTTTGCTGTGTTGCGTGTGCCAGTAAGGTAGTTAGAAGGGTTTGATTAGCAAGAGAGTGTTCCTCATCTTCCTGAATGGCTAAGATGCGTTGCTCCATCCGGAATAGTTCATGATTCAGGCGGGCTTCATAGACCATCAGTCCATAATAGTCAGATTTGTATTTACGAATAGCGGTTGTATTGGTATGGTAATGAGGCATATAGATAATAAGTGTTTAAACGTTTGCTGATTGAATTATATACTTTAAAAATACAAAAAATAAGGCTATGTTTAACGATACCGAACAAGAATATTTTTCTGTTTTAAATGATTGATAATCAGTGATTTTTGTTATTTTTGTAAGGTCTGGTTATTTCTTGACTTTGTACTATTTATTGCCGAAAGGAGAGAAAGTCTTTCATGAGGAAAAGGGATCATTTCAGAAGGACAAAAAAGAAACAAGGGGAAACAAAACAAACTATCTTATATTGACAGCATTGAACAGATGTTTAAACTAGCTTTCTCTTCAAATCTGTACTCCTTTTTAAAACTATCAAAATTAAAAAATAAGATATAACACAGAGCAAGAAGAGACTTGAGATGCGACTACATATTGCAAAAATACCCTGTCGCCTACTGGTGACAGGGTATTTCTAAGACATAGAAAATATCGTATACAATCTTATTCAGCTAACTGGTTCCAGTCAGATAAACCTGCTGACCAGAGCAATTCTGCCCGTTCCTTTGCATATTTGGTTTTCAGCGAAAACAATTTGATCTGCTCATCGATATACTTGGTTTCCCGTGAATTGATGAGAAACAGAGAGCTTTCTCCATTTTCAAACTTCTGTACCTCTGCATCCCGTAACCGACGATAGTTGGCAATATTGATTTGTTGCAGCCGAATCAGAGAATCCAGGTTTCGCAGATCATTGTAGGTAGTTTGAATATTGTTCAGAATCTCCCTGGATGTTTGCTGGCGTTCCAGGTTATTTTGTTCAATCTTTACTTCATTGAGAGCCAGCTTTCCTCGTTCTTTTCGTAAAAACAAAGGATAACTAAACTCAAATCCCCACTTATAATTGTTTTGCAAATAAGCCATATCCACTGTTGAAGGTAAAATACGGCCGTCTGTATTATACGTAGGGCTACTCAATAAATTGTAATTAACCCGTAAGTTTGGTTTAAAACGGTCCCGTAAAAAGCGTCTTTCGATAGTAAGTTGTTCATTTTTAAAAGTCAATTTTTGCAATTCCGGATGGTTTGCTTGTGCCATATCCCGAAGACGTATCAGAGTAGCTTCCATTTCTACTCTATGGGTTACATCAAATTGCTCTGGTGCAATATCTGCAGGCATCTCTAATGGAGTATCATTTTCTCCCCACAGATAGTTAGACAACCGGATACGTGCATTCAATAAATCTACTTCTACCTGTGTCAGGCGAATCAGACGGTCTTGCAATATGGTTTGTGCTTCTACTGAGTCAATGCCTGCCAGATCACCTTCTACAACACGACCTTTTACTGCTTTATAACGTATATTGGCTAGTTCGTAATTTTCACGCAACATTGTGTATTCGTTGTGAGCCAGATACCATTCCCAGTATTCTTTAGTCGCGTTGAAAACCAGTTTGTTGATTTCCTTTACGCGATCTGCTTCGGCAATATTACGAAACACCTGTGCCTGCCGGAGAGTACTACGTCGCTGGTCTATCAGGAAATCCTGGCTGATGGGTAGCGGAATAGATACTCCAGCAAAGATTAAACCGCTGGTACTGGTATAATTCTCGTTGTTAATATAGTTGCCTACACCACGCTGAAATCCCCCTTTTATCTCTCCAATCCAGAAAGGAATCTTCAACTGGCTATCCCATCGATGATAGTAAGTAGATCCTTTCAATTCTTTATTCTCATAATTGGCTTCCAGTTTAGGATCGAAAGAACCTCGTGCATACCGAATCTCATTATGTGCCTGCTCACTCAACAAGGCTGCTTGCCGGGCTACAGGATGATACTTTAAAATTCGTTGAAGAAAATCCTGACTGCTCATGGTTTTAGACTCAACCGTTGCTGTTGGCTTTTTGTCTGATGCCAATTGAGCTGAAGCAGTAAAAGGCAATCCCTGAAACAGAACATACAAACAGAAAATAAGCATTCTTGTGATAGATAGAATGCGTGCTTTGACTGCAAAGCGCGATCGCCAGCCAAAGACCTTATGTGTCTGGCTATTTCTTCGCATCTTTCTCTCCCTCCTTCTTTTTATCAACTGAATCTTCTGCTCCCGCTGTTGGACTCTGCAAACTTGGTGGGAAGCCATTTAACTGCCGCCAGATTTCATACCATACAGGTACGTCATTCAACATCACAAAGCCACTTACGCCTGATCCCAAACGCAATTGTTCAGGCCACTCTTCTTCCTCGTTATCAGGAGTAACCAGAATCCTGTATTTGCCATCCTTACTATTGACATAGTCAATGACTGCCACACGGCCAGGAAATGTACCTACAGATACACTAGGCCATCCGGAAAACTGTAACGCAGGCCATCCATCAAACTCCAAACGTACCATACGGCCTTTCTCAAGCAGAGGCACATCCATTGCTTTTACATAGAGTTCTACCGCTTTGGCTGGTTTTGCTGGCTGAATTGTTGCAACAGGGTCTCCTTCTTTTAACGTTTCTCCAACCCCTGCCTTTAGTGCTTTTACTACATATCCATCCTGAGGAGCAATGACAGCCCGATTTTTGATCCGTACCTGTACACTGGAATATTTGTTTTGCTGTTTGGATAGTTCACCTTGTGCGTCTGCCAGATAGGAAACTGCCGAACTTTTATCAGATTGCGCTTTGGAGATCTCTTTTGCATAATCAGCACGAATAGAGCTCAGTTCAATCTGTGCATTGATAATCTCATTGCGGGCTACATCTACTTTATTCTGATAAGCAATCAGTTTGGCCTGGGTTTCTTGGAGTTTGGCTTTTCGTTTTTCAAAGTCTACCAGAGAGATTAACTGGCCATTGTACATATTTTCACCTGCCTGAAATTGGCGGCGGGCAATTTGCATATTTATTTTCTCTGCTTCATAATCGGCACTGTCCATCTGCAATTTAAAGCGAGCTTGTTGCAATTTGTTGGCCGCTTGTTGTAGTTTAAATTTCAAACCGTTTTGTAAGGCTTCAATATTATCTTCCAGTGCATTAATTTTAGTCTGAGTAGCTGCAATCCCTTCATTTTTGGCTTTAATCTGTTCCTGTAGACGCTCAGGTAGTTGTGGGTCAAAGTATTCATCTTTTACCTCTGAAATAACCAGGATGGTATCTCCGGCACTTACTTTCTGGCCTTCCTGTACATACCATTTTTCAATTCGTCCGGCAATAACAGAGGGAATTGTTTGTGGACGATCTTTTGGGGCAAACGCTGTAACATACCCATATCCCTGAACATTCTGTTGCCAGGGCAGGAAAAGGCATAAGAAAAAGAAAACGAATATTCCTATTAACCAATAGGCTATTACCCTGCCAGATCGGGGTGTCCCTAAGGTCTGCAGGGCATAGACCTTCTTTTCGATTTCATGAGAATCTATATTGTTATTTGATATATGTAACATACTGAGGCGGTTTATACTTGAATGTGTAAAATAAACTAAGGTTTAATCCTTCTAAACGAGAGTTGGTGAGCGGTTATAGTCCTCTCACCCGGATCCCTTAGAAAAGATCAGATTTTTGTTCATTATCTGTTTAACTTCATTTACGAGGTCAATGTTTTTACCTCGTCCTGGAAAGTGTTTTGCATCACCTATCAAAAATGATGCAAAACAGATTGCGTGAGAACAAAACTGGACTTAATCCTGCAAAATGGCTTCCCGCAATACAGGATGATCCTTCACTTGCTGATACGAACCCTGGGTAACCAGATGCCCGTCATCAAAAACAAGAACCTTATCACATTGTGACAGCAGCATAGCATCATTACTTACTACAACCAGCGTCCATGGCATTTCGCGACTGGTCATAAACTGAATCAGTTGAGTACGGTCTGTACGACACATTTCAGGTAGAGTATCCTTTACTACCAGTAGTTTGGGTTTGGAAACAATGGCTCTGGCAAAGAGTATTTTATGTGTAACCCCTTCTGAAGGATGTTGTCCATCTGCACCAATATGCGTATAGAGACCTTCCGGTAATTTGTTCATATAATGTTGCAGACCGACATTAGTCAGTGCCCAGCGGACATCTTCATAGCTGATACCTGGACGATTCATTGCTACATTCTCAAGAATAGAACCAGAAAAAACTGCATCTTCAAACAAATAGTTGGATACAATAGGTCGCAGGGAACTCGGATGAATATCCCGCAAGGAAATCTGATTGTAGGTAATGCTACCTGTGTAATCAGTCATAACACCTGCCAGTAACTTAGCTAATGTGTGTTTGCCTGCTGCATGCATCCCTGCAATCGCTACTTTTTCACCAGCTTTGATCGTGAAGCTAACACCTTCCAATGCTTTGTCGCCCATTGCATACTGATACCGGAGATCTTTGATGGCTACTTCCATGCCCTGGCTGTTTGTATTTAATTCAAGGGGTGCTCCTCTTTCATTTTCCAGTGGCATATCGGTTACTGTACCTATTTTCTCTACAGCTGTAAGCAAATCATAGACAGTGTCCATGTTGACAATAATCTTTTCTACCGCAGCCACTACCAGTACTATTACAATCTCAGAGGCTACAAACTGACCCAGTGTAATCTGGCGGTCTACCACCAGCAGGGTTCCCAGAATAAGTAAACCACCAATGATCAGTACCTTAAAAATAACAATATAGATTAATTGGGTACGTAACACACTGAAATGACTTTTCCGATAGTAAAGATAGTTACTTACATAGTCGTCCATCTTTTGCATATGCAGATTAGTATCGCCTGCCAGACGGAAACTGTTGACAGTGCGGGCAATCTCTTCAAGCCAGTATACAATCTTATATTTATATTTTGATTCAGTCAGGCTGGTTTTCAAACCATTTGGGCCTGTTATTTTAAAGATTAAGGCAATGATACCTACCAGTAATACGCTGAATGCAAGGAAGAAAGGATGGTAGAAAGACAACAGGATTAATCCAAACAAAATCTGAAGTACCGCTCCTGTCAGATCCACCAATAGCTTGGGTAAAGACTTCTGCACATTGATCACATCAAAGAAACGGTTCATTAATTCCGGAGGATAATATTTGGATAAAGCATCCAACCGGATTTTGGGAACACGGTATGTAAATTCGAATGCAGCTTTGGCAAAAATACGTTGCTGCAAGATCTCAACCAGGGAGATTTGCATGATCTGTAAGCCTCCAGATGCCAATAATCCAATGATAACAACAGTAATAATTACAACTACTGAACTAAAGATCATCCCACCGGATATAAGTCGGATCATTGCCTGAATCCCTAAAGGAAGCACCAGACTAATCAGACCTACTACAATAGCATAGACATATATATAGGAGATATCTTTTCGTTCGGAGCCTAATAAGTTGAGTAGCCTTTTGAGTGGAGTAGGAGGTGCAATAGTTTCTTTATTTTCATCTCCTGTTGGCTGGTCGGCGAGATAGTGAACCGGAAATGAAGTTACAAAGATGACGTGTCCATTTTGTCGGGGATCCGTTGCCTGTTGTTGAGTCAGGAATTGCCGGCTTAGATCACGTATCTGAGATTCTTTAAATACAGTTTCCGAATCGGGATATTCTCCAACCAGATCATCATTTTTATCTCTATAGATAAGCAATGGTTCTATTTTGTCAGGACTAACCTGTTGGAAAAAGATAACAGGAAAGGTTATATTTTCTAAAAAAGAGGCTACTTCTTCAGGGCGTAAATGATTTTGTAAGAATGTAAGGCCTGCTTTTTGTCCTTTATAGGTGAGCTCATCAATAAATTTATGAATGTCTTTAATTGTATATTCTCTATCAAGCTGATGATCGTTTCCGCTAAGTTGCATGGGCGTGACTTTTTGCCCCGACAGCTCTGCGATTTTTTGTAATAGTTTTGTGATTTTTCTTTTGTCCATTTTGATCTTTAAGTTAAATTTTACCTTGGCTAGAAGTTGTCATTAACAACCAAACTTACTTAAACGTTCTGTTGTTTTGTTTTTCTGTTTATCTTTACCGCCACAAAAGCAGATATCATTAATACAGAAAAACTACCCGAAAGGTAATCCGGCTTATGTCACAACGTATAAGGTTTTATCTTGTTGTGTAAATTTATGTAGAAGATATTGGACTTTCGGACATAACTATAAATTTTTATCAAACCGTCTGTTTGAAATCCGATACGATTTCCTCACATTTCTATTTTAACTTTTAACCTTGAACCTTATTTATGAACTTTCCAAGTGAATTGAAGTACACCAAAGAACACGAATGGATACGCATTGAAGGCGATGTTGCCTATGTAGGAATTACAGAATTTGCACAGCGTGAGCTTGGCGACATTGTCTATGTAGATATCAATACAGTAGGACAGGAAGTAGCTAAAGATGAGATATTTGGTACTGTAGAGGCTGTAAAAACTGTATCTGATCTGTATCTTCCGGTGTCTGGTACTGTACTGGAGTTTAACGCAGATCTGAACACTGCGCCTGAGTTGGTAAATTCTGATCCTTATGGAAAAGGATGGATGGTGAAGATCTCTATTTCTGAGGCATCCCAACTGGATGGACTTCTGTCTGCAGATGCATACAGTGCATTGGTAGGTTAATATCTGTTTCTTTGGTTGTTTATTTCAATGAACCATGCAGCTTTTTGCTCTAAAGAACCTATTGCTTCAGAAACGGCCCTCGATAACAGGGCTGTTTCTTTTTATTGCCCTCACAGCAGCAGGGCAGGATATGACCCGCGCCCGGGCTACTTTGAAAACGCTTACCTCTCCTGAATTTCACGGACGAGGATATGTGAATCAAGGGGATCGGATTGCTGCTGATTTTCTGAAAAGCCGGTTTTCAGATATGGGATTAAAGCCATTTGGAAACTCTTACTTTCAGCCCTTTACACTGGATGTGAATACCTATCCAGGAAAGGTGTCATTGAAGATCAATAAGACAGATCTTGCACCCGGAAAAGACTTTCTGGTAAATCCTATTTCCCAAAAAGGAAAGGGAAGTGCCCGGATCATGCAATTACCTCCTCGTTTATTTACGGATACTATAGTTCAGTCCGCCTTTCTCAAACAAAATCTGTCACGTAAGGCTATCGTTTACCTTTCTGCTGATTATGGAAAGTTTACAGATAATCCGGATCTATTGGAGAAGCTGCATACAGCTAAAGCTTTGATTGAACTGCAGAAAGAAAAGCTGACTGCCACTGTATCAACTGCCGCTTTGAGTCATCCCACTTTTGAGATAGTTCGTAAAGACTGGGATACGGCTGCTCAGAAAATCAAGTTTAGAGTAGACGCGAAGCTTATTAAGAATTATCAGACGCAGAATGTGGTTGGTTTTGTGGAAGGGAAAGCCCATCCGGAAGAATTTGTTGTGATCACGGCTCACTATGATCACTTAGGGCAGTTGGGCAAAGATGTCTACTTTCCGGGAGCCAACGATAATGCATCGGGTGTAACACTTTTGCTGGAACTGGCTCAGTATTATGCAAAGCCTGAAAATCAGCCTGAATACTCCATTGCTTTTATTGCCTTTGCAGCAGAAGAAGCGGGTCTGTTAGGTTCTAAGTATTATACAGACCATCCCTTATTTCCCCTGAATCAGATTCATTTTCTGATTAACCTGGATCTGATGGGAGCTGGAGATGAGGGGATTATGATGGTAAACGGATTACGTCTGGAACAAGAGTTCGGCTTGTTCAATAAGATCAATGAAGAGAAGCATTACTTTACCAAATTACAGAAGCGGGATAATGCTCCCAACTCTGATCATTTTTTCTTTGCACGCAAGGGTGTAAAGGCCTGTTTTTTCTATACACTGGGTAATCCCAAGTTTTACCATGATATTTATGATCGAGCAGAAACATTGCCTTTGGCTAAGTTTCCGGAAACGTTTGGGTTGCTTACAGATTTTATTAAACAATATCCGTAAGCTAGATGGAATGAAAGACTGATCTTTTGGATATGAATCTTACAGCCAACGTCTACATTTTGAAAGAGTGTAGGCGTTGGTTTTTAGTTTCGTTTTTGACGTTTTTGTTCCTCTTTTTTCTGCTTCTTCATTTTTTGTTTGCCGAAAATAGAACACATCCAACAATGCCTATTCATATGACCAAAGGCGAATTATTCTTTTGTTCTATGAATTCTCCGGAAATGTGGCCTGTGAATAAAGAAAACCACTTCTTATACCCTTCTGAAAGGATAGCTACCTGAAAGGAATATCTCCCCCTTCCTGTCCTCCTGTAAGGATCTTGTGGCAAGACCGGCGGCCTTTCCGAGTGGAGTGTGTTTTTTCTCTCAGAAAGTAAACACAACTCTATTTGTCAAAAGTTTCTTTCAGAAGGACAGGAAAGGGTGGTCAGGAGGACAAAAAAAGGTGTTATTTTCTGGAAATTTTTGGTAACTCAGTTATTGGATAAACTTTAGCTTAGGTATTGCAAAGGTGGGGAATAGTTTTTTATAGTTAATCTACAGTCCATCCCTCCTTATTATAAAGTAATGCTTGGCGAGATAACTTATACACTATTCATCTGTTATAGACACACCTTATGAAAACGTCTTTGGTAAGATTTTCATCCAGCCGAACCGGAAAAGTTCTGAAATGGGTAGGCGGCATTATTGCCGTTGTGATTGTGGGAATTTTTATATGGCTTAATGTGGGATTAGCACCTACTATCCGTAAGAAGCTGGAAGCACAAGTCTCTGAAGCAACCAAAGGTCGGTATAAGCTTAAGATCAACTGGATAAGTATTAACTTTATTACAAGCAACATTGTTTTTCATAATGTAAGTCTGCAACCTGGAAAACTCGCTGCCTATGCTAAGGGTGATAGTTCCAGGAAGAGTACACGTATAGGTATAGAGGCAAACGCTGTGCAGTTGCATAACGTGAAGTGGAGGACATATCTGGCCGATAAGAAGATTGAGCTTAAAGGCATCTATATTAATTCACCGGATATTACAATTACACAAACAAAACCAGATGATATAAAGCAGGTAGATTCTACAGAACAGAAAAAATCAGTGGAAGATTTGCTAAATGGACTGAAAAATGAGATCCAGATTGACGAGATTATCGTAAAGGATGGCAAACTGAAACATACAGTGGTAGCATCTAAAGGAAAATCAACACAATCAGCTGAACACATTCGCATTGCACTACACAATATACGTCTTGATTCCGCCACAAAGCAACAACGATCTTTTCCATTTCTTGATAAAATAGAAGCTTCGCTGGAAAATTACCAGTTTGTAGGTGCTGATAATCTGTATGCGTTGAAAGTAGAGAAGGTAGACTTAAAAGAAGACCACTCACTGGCTATTGAGAATATGAAGTTGCAACCTACAGTATCTGACAAAGAATTTGTTCGGCGTAAGAAAGTGCAGAATGACCGATTTATCATTACTGTACCTAAAATAGAATGCAAAGGCGTAGAGTTGAGACAGGCCCTGGATAAAAAGTTAATTGCACAAAGTGTTCGGATTAATAATCCGGTAGTGAATATATACCGAGATAAACGAATGCCTCCTAAACCAAATCATCATCCTTTAATGCCTAATGAAGCTATACGTAATATTAATTTTCAGGTACAGATTGATTCAACGTTTATTTCAGGTGCTTCCATCACCTACGCTGAACAAGTATTAAACGCACCCAAACCAGGAAAGGTAATGTTCGAAAAATCGAATATCCGGATTACCAATCTGAGCAATGATCCCAAACGGATGACAGACCGGAATCCAGTAAAGATTCATGCAACAACGATGCTGATGCAAGGGGGATTACTGACACTGAATGTTAGTATGAATCTGCTCTCCAAACAATTTAATTGTGCTTATCGTGGACATCTGGACCGAATGAGTGCTACTGCCTTTAATCTGATTAGTTTTCCAAATGAAAACATCCGGTTGACAGATGGATTGGTGAATGAGGTCACCTTTTCCTCTCATATTCGTCGTGGTATCGCAAGAGGTTCTGTCAAGGCATTGTACAGAGATCTGAAAATAGAAGTAATTGACCCGGAAAAGCACAAAACACATCAATTACTGACTCTGTTGGGAAATATTGCTATCAAGGCAGATAATACTTCGAAAGAAGAGAAGCCTGCCAGAGTAGGAACTATTTTTTACCAGCGAGAAAGAGATGACAGCTTTGTAACTTACCTGTGGCAATCTCTCAAGTCAGGTTTATTCTCATCCATTACAACAGTGAATATAAATAAGGTAAAAGAGATTAGGAAGAAGGCAAAGTCATTGCAGAAAAAGGGATCTCGTCCAACTGTGAAAGAGAAGAAAGATTCGGTAGACAAGGACTCTACAGATAAAGATTCTTCCAAGAAAGCAGCTCCTGAACCCAAAGATTCTGCAAATAAAGATCTAACGAAGAATTAATATATACGTTAAACTTTGGAAGGGGGTCTTATAACCAACAACTATACTTTTTAAAATAGTGTAGTGCTGGTTTCTTTTGACAAATCTCTTACCTGAATTTGTTTATAGTCCCTTACATTACTCTTCTTGTAGCTCCTTCATTTTTTGCTTGCCCAAAAAACAGGGCACCAAATGAGAATTTGGTGAGCCAGATTTGTGCGTGAGCAAAAAAGGGCACTTTTCTCCGATCCTCCTGCCCACAAGGCCAGAGGCCAACCTCGCGGGAAAAGATTCCCTACGTACCTACACGGCCACACACGATTGAAGTTATCACTATTCTCTTTGTGGCTTTTTTTTCTTACTTTCTCTAAAATTTGAGAGGTAGTGAGCTTTCGGGAGGGCCTAGGTAACTGGATTGTAACCCTCCTGTATCGACAACCAGCTTTTGCAATACTATGCCTGGGTCTACCATCCAGAATTTGATCACATGTTCGCCAGGTTTCGTGAGTTGATGGCTAGAAACCTGAATGTTAATATTGTTAGCTACCCATTGTTCCCATTTATGATTGGTTTCACCCATATGTATGTTTAGTATTTGTGGTGTTTCATCATCTATTGAGATGGCATAGCGAAGTCCCTGACCAGCAGTAAAGTTTAAGGTCGGAGACAGATAGGCGTGTATTTTTACTTCTCCAGCTGACTTTGTTTGTACCGTATACTCCAAATGAGGGCTATTTGCTTCTGGCGACTGACTGGAAGCTGTAACCGGAAATGGAGTGACTCCTGATAAGGTACGTCCAAGAGTTGGAATTTTTTTCCAGGTAATATCAGTGCCTACTGCTTTGCTGTAATGTTCTGCCTCTATAGAAATATACCCATTACTATCTGAAAAACCTTTGCCAACCTTAGGAGTATTATCAATTACAGCTTGCACAACAACTTTGCTATTAGCAGGACCTGTGACGGTGATAGGAATTCGTTGTAGCCCTGCTGGTACTTTGGACCAATTGACTTGTAGGTTTATTCGTTGTTGATCCGTTATTGTTCCTTTAGCAGATGAAAAGGATAACCAGGACACAGGCGAGCTTACGCTATACATAAAGGCTGACTGACCTCTGTTAAATACATCTATATAAGGTACCAAAGAACTATTTTGGGAATAGGTCGGTAAAACAGCTTCTTCCTTTGCCTGAGGCCACCATGAATCTGATCCATCTATGGCTATACCTATTTCAGATTTAACAGGTAGTTCTATTGTTTTCACAGCTGGCATAGAATCTCTGGGTGGCTGCTGCCAGTACGTATAACCAATATGTGTTTGGTCCATCATGTGGCTCCATTTGCCACCAGCCAGTGTTTTGTTGTAGTAGGCCGAGATTTCGGCATCTTTGGTAAACAACTCTTTGGCCTGATCTGCTAACTTATTAGTTATAGCTCTACCCTGAGATGCATACAGATGATTTTGAGCAACAGTTACATACAAATCATTCAGATTCGCACAGGCTTTTACAGGGTGCAGTACCAACTGATAATAGGCATCTTTGTATGGGGTAGGAAGAGAATTGTAAATTTTCTCAGCCTCAGCCGCAAGGGAATTATAGGCCGTTACTACATTTTCTGCTTCATGGTAATGTGTCAGACTATAGGTAGCAGGAGATAGAAGTTCCGGTTTGCGTCGACCATTGTATCTTGTATATCTGTCCAGTATTGATGCGATTTCTCGTGCGTATTTAGAACCGAACTGCTTCTCTGCCCATCTTTGTGTATACTGTTCCAACTGCTCTGCGGGCAACTGATCCGGATTCCATGCATAATCCAGGAAGAATGAAATCGGAAACTCCATTGGTTTGATATCTCCCACATTGACAATCCATATCTGGTTCGCTTTGTATTGATAGGCCAGATGCATTTGTTCCCATACGCGTGCAATAGGATTGGTATTGAGCCATTTGTAATTTCGTGGTCCACCAACATAATCAAAGTGGTAATAAATACCATAGCCGCCTGATCGTGGTTTGTCTGTTAGTTTAGGTAACTTACGGATATTGCCCCAGTTATCATCACAAAGCAGCAAGGTTACATCATCAGGTACTCGCATTCCTTTGTCATAGTAATCCTGTACTTCTTTGTATAAGGCCCAAAGCTGTGGGGTTGCAGCAGGTTGTTTACCCGTTACATCTTGTATAATTTGTCGCTGATCGGCTACAATTTTTTCCAGTAATGCAATGGCAGTTCCTTCTGTCATAGGTTCGTCTCCATCACCGCGCATTCCTATGGATACAATGCTTTCATTGGTTCCCATGCGTTGGATGCTACTCTTCCAGAAATCTTTTAGTTTGGCGTCATTGGTTTGATAGTTCCATTTGCCTGATCCGTATCTTCTCCATTCATCGTGTGCTCGCATCAATGGTTCGTGGTGAGAAGTTCCTATCACAACTCCATACTCATCTGCCAGCTTAGGATTGAGTGGATCATCATCATAAAAGGCATGTCCCCACATAGCAGGCCAGAGGTAATTGCCTTTTTGACGCAGGATAAGTTCGAATACTTTCTCATAGAAGGCATGATTGAAGTCTCCAAATTTTTCTTTTACCCAACCTGATAGTGCAGGTGCTTCGTCGTTGATAAAAATACCTCTATATTTTACTTTGGGCTCTCCTGCTGAGTGCACTCCCGGTAAGACATACAATTCTTTTTTTTGAGCAACAGGCACATCTGCCCACCAGTACCATGGAGAAACACCAATCTGTGCAGACAAATCATAGATGCCGTAGATGGTACCTCTTTTGTCGCTACCTACAATAACCAGAGCCTGCGTTACATTAGGAAATGGATTGTCGATAATCTGGGTCTGAAACATTTCCCACTTTCCTGTGAGTGCAGATACATCCAGTTTATGGGATTGTACTAACTGATCAACCAATGGGCTTTTGCCAAGTGTGCCTGCAATGACTATAGTTTTTTGGTTTGTAACTTTATCCGTAAAGAAAGAAGGCTCGGTTTGTGTGACGAGTTTTATATCAGCCTGTAGGTTTTTTGCTGCCCGTATTACACCCGGATAGTCTTGAGAACTCACCAGCAGAGAAGTGGATTTTCCTGATGCAGAAAGCAGGAAACGGTCTTTTCCTGCTTGAGTGGTCACATAGGGATTCTGAGAATAGGCAACAGATGCACTTCCTATAAACAAACTTGTTAATGCCAGCCAGAATCTGGTAGATAACAAAAGGACTTTCATTGGATAGCAATAAATAAGTAATAGTAAATCAGGTAACAAAGCGTATATAGCCAGAGAATCAGAATTTGATTACTTCCCAATACACTTTCTTGGGTTGCAGATTCTGATCAAAGAGTAATGGATAATTTTTGCGACCTCTGACTGGATAATTGTCCAGCCAGGTACTCTTGTCTGAAATATTCCAGAATGTGACACTTGTAATGGCTTTTTTATATTCTCGGAAGATGGAAAATACCTTCTTGTATTGTTCTAGTTGCTTCTGCTCTAATTCAGGCGTGAATGCATCTGATTCTCCTTCTTTTCGTTCGCGACGATTTTTTTCCCAGCGATAGACAGACATATCTACCTCTGTAAAATGGATCTGTAATCCCAGTGAAGAAAATTTTTCAATTGCATTGCGAAGTTCTTTCTCTGAAGGTTCGTAGATGGACCAGTGTGCCTGCAGACCAACCCCATGAACAGGTACCTTGGCTTCTTTCAGCTTTTTTAGTAACTGATATACCCGTTCGGTTTTTTCTGGTCTTTCGGTATTATAGTCATTGTAGAATAGCAAAGCATTTGGATCAGCCTGATGGGCGTATTCAAATGCTTTTACAATGAAATCTTCACCACATATCTGGTACCATAGGCTGTTGCGTAAAAACTTTGTACTGTCATCATCAATGGCCTCGTTTACCACATCCCATGCATAAATTTTTCCTTTGTAGCGGGAAACTACAGCATTAATATGGTCCTTGAGCCGTTTGAGCAGAACTTCTTTGGTTACATTTTTTCCCTGAGCATCTGTAAAAATCCATTTGGGTGTTTGTTCATGCCAGCATAAATTATGACCACGTATGCGTAGCTTATTGGTCTGGGCAAAGTTGACGATAGCATCTGCATCATCCCAGAAATAACGGTTTTCTTCCGGATGAATGGGACCCATCTTCATGGCATTTTCGGGAGTAATACTATTGAATTGCTGAAGAATTAATCCGGATTCCGGACCTTGCAGAGCACGTGGAGATACGGCAACCCCTATTGGAAAATAATTCTTATAATAATCCTTTAAACCTTTGGATGAGGTTTTTGGAGTACTGGACTGAGAGTAAAGGTTCTGTAAAGAACATGCTAATAATGCAGAGATTATCAGGATATTATAGGTTTTGTAGAGATACATATAGGTTGGGGGTTTTATTGATAACAATATAATTTCAAGTGTTTTCTACCATATGCACTAACTGAAAACGAAGATGCCGGCCCTGATGGCCTTGGCTCCATTAGGAGTATCTGTGGATTCTATGGAAAAAGAAGAAAATACCAGAGTAAAGTCAAATTTGCCTTCTTGTGGTTTCAGCAGCTCCCAATAGATTGGGATTACTATTGTATTGACATGCATGGCTGTTAGGTTAGGCCATATTGGCTGCATATAGTCAAGGTTTGAAGCACTGGAGTTGCCTGATTTTCCGCCAAGTATCAGGTAGGATTTGCCAGATACGATCAGTTGGGTGGTGTTTCCCTGTTGTTGTAAGTGCGGAATTTCCTGAAGGGACTTTTTCTGCCCAATAGCATACAGGAAGATAGAAAAAAATAGGAGATTGGTATAGATACAACGCATAAAATGCAGATAATAGATTGATAATCTGTTAATATACAAAAACTGAGGTTTTGTGGACCTCAGTTTTTGTTATTATGGCTAGTATCCGGGATTTTGAGGGAACTCATTTACAGTCAGGTTAATCTGACTTTGAGGAATAGGTCGTAATGTATGACGTTCCTGAATATTGGCAGCACCTTCCGGATTGTAAAGTTTTACCCTTTCAATCAGTTTACCAGTTCTGACCAGATCAAACCATCTGTGCTGTTCACCACACAGTTCACGGCTTCTTTCATCCAGGATAAAGTCTAGTGTGACTACGTTTGGATCTGTGATGGTCATAGCTGTGATGGCTGCACTGTTATCTTTACCAGGTCTGTACGCTGCACGTTGTCTCAACACGTTAAGGTATGTAACCGCATCCTCTTTATTTCCCATCATAAGTGCGGCTTCAGCTGCGATCAGGTATGTTTCAGAAAATTTATGAACCATAAATGCACGTGTGGAAGAGTAGTTAACTGCTGCACGTTTGGTATCGTCAAATTTTTTCATGTGAGGATACATTCCCTTTGTATAGTCGCTAGGCGCATAGATACGGTATTTTTTTGCTGCACGTTCTGCATCTGTTACCGCCCGGCCTGGCATGTAAAATGCTGTATCTCCCATACTCATGCCTGCTGGTAATCTGGATGCATCAGAGGTATTGGCAAACCATACAGTACGGAACGTGTTATCATAACGGGAATCATTGGTTTTATCTGCAAAGGCAGTATTTAGCAACCAACTGGTAGGGGCAAATCGTCTCCAGGGACGTTGGTAATTCATGTCTCTGATTACAGGCGATTTACCACCAACAGTTTGTATTTCGTAGTATGGTGTGAAAAGATACAAACTGCGATTTTCTTTCAGACCACTGGCAGGAGCATTGACATCACTCTCATTGAAAACCAGGTCACTGGTGTGTTCTACTGTAAAGATTGATTCAGAACTGTGTTCCTGACCTTGTTTGTTTACATCTCCAAAATCCTGCAGCAGATTAAGACCATATACAGATTTGTTGTCTATAAGTTCTTTAGCTGTTTCAAATGCTCTCTGATAATCATCAGATTGTTTGGCTACAGATCCTGCTCTTGTCAGGTATACTTTTGCCAACAGATGTTTGGCTGCAGCTTTGGATGCTCTACCCGTTTGAAAGGGTTTATCCGGCAAATTTGTAGCCGCAGCCGTCAGATCAGTGATAATAGCTGCATATACATCACCAACAGGACTCCGTTCAGACTGACTGATTGGATTGGTATTGAACTTCAGTACTCCGGAGCCCAGATCTAATGGAACCGCACCATACGTTTGTACCAGCAGAAAATAGTAGTGTGCACGCAGATATTGAGCTTCTGCAATCAGTCTGGTTCTGGTGGCTGCATCCAGATTCGCTTCCGGACCGAAGTCAATCACACCATTACAGGTATTGATATAGGTAAAGTTATTGTTCCAGGGAGTCAGAAACTGACCATTGTCTGCACTTAAACCCGCATTATATGCGTTGATACTTACCCCATCTGTATTGGCTCCATCACCCACTGAAAACTCATCTGTACCGGATACCGTAATGATCATAGAACCTTCCGGACCATATTGATACCGGAGACCTGAATACGCTGCGGTTACTCCTGCATCTATCCCTTGGGCTGTCTTGAAATAGGAGGGCACCAGAATAGATTTAGGTTCTTCGTCAAGTTTTCCATTGCATCCAGAAAGAATCAGGACTGTTGCAACATAGAATGCCGATAATGTTAGAAATGATTTCATAGAATATATAAATCTTATCTTTTTTAGTATTTGATATTTAAGCCAATCATAAACCAACGGGACGGAGGCGTATTCGCTCCTACAGTCAACTGACGGCTTGGAATATTGGAATTGGCTACAACTCCTTGAGCTCCTGTTCCCGTTGCTTCCGGATCAACACCACCTGCCTTGATATAAGGAGAGAATAAAGTAGCTACGTTATTAACAGTCGCATAAATGCGTATAGAGCTGGCTGATATTTTCTTTAGCCAGTTTTGTGGCAGGTTGTATCCTAAATTTATGCTGCGGATTTTTACAAAAGTTGCATCAAAATAACCAAGTGTAGAACCATACAATGGGTTATCTCCAATCGCAGCATCTGGTTTTGGATAGGCATTGGTAGGGTTTTGCTCTGTCCAGTAATCTACCTTAATACCATTGCGACGTCCCTGAAGCATGTTCAGATAACTCTGAGGCTGATGGATAGCACTGATTAATTTACCTCCAATGCTGGCAAACGTAACTACGGAAAGATCAAATCCTTTGTAACTGAAACGGTTAGTAAAGCCACCCTGAAACTTAGGCTGGAAGTTGCCTAGGATAACTTTGTCATCTTCCGGTGTGATCTTGCCATCATTGTTCTGATCCTTTACTTTGATCTGACCTGGTTTTTGACTGAACTTCGTTGCTGCATCTGCTTCATTGGTTTGCCAGATTCCTATTTTCTCATAATCAAAGATCACATTGATAGGCTGACCTACAAACCACAGGTTACCCAAGTCTTTGGTTACGCCAGAGTTTAATGCCAGGATTTTGTTTCTATTAAAGAATATATTCAGATCGGTAGACCAGTTAAAGCCGTTTTCTTTGATTATATTTTGAGTGGATACACTGAACTCTATCCCTTTATTTTCTGTCTTACCTACGTTTTTCAGATAAGCCCCTGGTACGCCACTGGTAGGAGGCAAGCTGGTATTCAACAGAATGTCTTCCGTTCTTTGGCGGTATACTTCAAATGATCCCGTGATACGGCCATTCAGGAAACCATAATCCAAGCCAATATTAACAGTTTTGGTATATTCCCAGCCTAAGTCAGGGTTAGGTAATGTAGACGTATAATATCCGTAAGCATTTGTACTACCAAAATTGTATTTATTCTGAGACAAACTTCCCAACGTTTGGAATGGATTAATTGCCTGATTGGATGTTTGTCCCAAACCTGCTCTCAGTTTTAACGTAGAGAGAAAACGAATATCTTTCATGAAAGACTCGTTAGTGATATTCCACCCTGCACTCACTGCCGGATAGGCATGCCATTTGTTACCTGCTGCCAACACAGAGGAGCCATCCAGACGTCCGGTAACTGTTAGTAAGTAGCGATCATCATAACTGTAATTGATACGACCCATGTAGGATAAAATTACCCTTTTGGAATATCCCTGGTTGTCTGAAGAAACAATAGCTGTTGAATTAGACAACCCCAGATTATAGTACTGAATGTAGTCAGCAACAAGATCCGTAGCACTGATACGTGTATTGTTTGATTCTGATTGCTGGATACTATAGAGTCCGGTTACTCCAAAGCGGTGTTTTTCTGCAATGGTTTTATCATACGTTAACAGGTTTTCTATCGTATAGTTATAGGCTGATCCATTATCTACTGTTGCTGTCGAGGTGGTTCCATTATTCATTGGAGTAAATTTGCCAGCATAAGAACCATACTGATCCTGTCTGTAATCCAAACCTATATTGAGACGGTATTTCAAGCCTTCCAGGATCTCTACTTCTCCATATAAGCTGTTAAACGTACGGATTCTTTTGCGTCTCTCTGCCCAACTATCTTTGTTGTTAAGCAAGAGTGGGCTATACTGATCTTCTCTTGGATATGATGGCTGATTGATAATTGCTCCATTTGCATCATATGCAGGAACCAATGGACTGGTAGAAAGGATAGAATACATGGCACCCACACTTTCACCGTCTGTAATACCAAAAGTGTTCATGGTATTAAATCCAATTTTTACTCGTTTTCCTATCTTTTGATCAATCGTCATCCGAAGAGAATAACGCTGAAAAGACTGGCCTGGTAAGACAGCTGTTTCTTTGTAATAACCTCCTCCAAAAGAATATTGAGTATTTTCAGTACCACCACCTACGGATAGTTCATGGTTCATGACCTTGCCGTTCTTGTACAATAAATCCTGCCAGTCAGTAGAGCGACCCATACTGATGGATTCTAACTCAACAGGCAAGTACGGAGCTCCTGCTGCTACACCATACCCAGATACATCCCGCATTTTCTGAAATTCTTCTGCATTGAATAGATGGTATTTACGGGCGACAGTGGTTACACCCTGATATCCATTATAGGATACTACAGGTTTCCCGGCTTGTCCACGTTGAGTGGTAATGATAATGACCCCATTAGCGCCCCGAGAACCGTAAATGGCAGTTGCTGAAGCATCCTTCAGGATTTCCAGCGATTTAATATCTGATGGGTTCAGGTCATTAATGCTACCGTCATACGGGATACCATCTACTACCAGCAGAGGATCATTTGAGCCACCTAGAGAGCGTTCTCCACGTACACGGATTTGTCCAACGCTGCCTGGTCGCGTTCCGGTTGGCTGGATTTGCAAACCAGCAGCTCTTCCCTGCAATGCCTGGCTCAGGTTAGCTGCAGGTACTTCACGTAATGTTTTCTCGTTTACCGAGACAATGGCACCTGTTACATCTGATTTTTTCTGGGTACCATACCCTACTACAACTACCTCTGTAAGAGAAGTAATATCTGGTAGCAACTGAACATCAATAGTTGATCTCCCATTTAATGAGGTTTCTTCGGAAATATATCCGATAAAGCTAAAGACTAGTACTGCATCGGGATTTGATACTGAAAGTGTGTAACGGCCTTCTGAATTGGTAACAGTACCATTGTTTGTACCCTTGATGAGCACACTAACCCCTGGTAGTTCGCCACCTTTGTCATCAGTGACTTTTCCAGTTATGGATTTTGCTTGTGCATTAGCCTGTGTTATACTAATAAGAAGCGTACAGGCTGCAATGAGTACATACTTCCATCCGAAGCCTATAGGTAAGATACGGATTTCGGGTAAAATTGATTGTTTCATAAATAAATGAGGATAGATGGGTGTCACTACATAAAATCGAATTTAAATTTCTCAATAATTTCGATAACTGCAATCGATTGCATAAAATCTTTTTTCACTTAAATATTACTTAATTGTATATTTTATAGTGGTATATTTCTATTTATTATAGAAAATTTATTTGTAATAGTATTTTTTATGGAAAAAATAAATTGTCATAAAGACGTATAATAATTGATTTTTATTGTTGTTTTGCAATCGGTTGCATTTAAATAACCCATTCTCTATCTTCGCTCACACTATTTTTGCTATAGCAATAGTATATTAGCTTCCTAATGCAATCAAGATGAGTGACTTATGGAAAAAGAAATAACAATATATGATATTGCCAAACAGTTAAATATCTCACCCGCCACAGTGAGTAGAGCCTTGAATGACCATCCGGCTATTAACAATGCTACTAAAAGCCTTATAGCAAGTACCGCCAGAGAAATGGGATACCGCATTAACCCATTTGCGAGTTCTCTTCGAAAAAAGCGTACAAATACATTGGGTGTGATTGTGCCCCGGTTAAACAGCTATTTTATGTCAACCGTATTGGCAGGAATGGAAAAAGAAGCCAATGAAGCATCCTACAATCTGATTATTAGCCAGTCAATGGAATCCTTTAAAAAAGAGATTACCAATGCCAGAACCATGTTTGACAGTAGAGTTGATGGTTTACTGGTATCTCTGGCATTTGATACCGAAGATCTGGAACATTTTGAACCCTTTCTAAAGCGAAATATACCCTTGTTGTTTTTTGATAGGGTTATGTCACATAATCAGTCTACCAGTATCATTATAGACAATGTAAGGGCAGGTTATGAGGTAACCAATCATCTGATTAGTCAAGGTAGTCAGCGGATTATGCATGTTACAGGAAGTCTGAAACGAAATGTATACGCCGACCGCCTCAAAGGTTATCAGTTGGCATTGACGGAGGCTGGAATAGCCTATGATGATTCTTTAGTAAAAGTGACTGACTTAGGTATGGATACTGGTCAATGGGTTGTGCAACAAATTCAGGAGATGCTTCTGCCACCTGATGGACTTTTTGTTGCCAATGATTTTTGTGCAGTCAGTTGCATGAGTGCTTTAAAGCGGGCAGGTTATTCTGTTCCTCAAGATGTAGCTGTAGCAGGATTCAATAATGATCCATTGTCACAGGTTGTAGAGCCTAACCTGACTACTATACACTATCCGGGATACGAAATGGGAGAAATAGCTGTCAAAAGCCTGATTAGTCATTTGAATGGTGTCTCTGCCAGTCATGCTACCAATACTATCATTTTACGATCCGAACTTATTGTTCGGGAATCTTCTCTACGGCTTTCATCAAAGTAAGTAATGCTTCTATCTCATTCATATACTATAAAATATCAGATTGTATGTTTTCGATGAATCAAAAAGTGATTGTTATTACAGGAGGAACAGGGATTTTGGGAGGTTCCTTTGTAAAGGGAGTCTGTGAAGCAGGTGGAACAGCAGTTATACTAGGCCGAAATCAGGCTGAGGGGGATGAACGAGTACGTCAGGTAAAGGAAGCAGGAGGTGAAGCCTTATTTATTCAGGCAGACGTGCTTAATGAGAGCGATCTGCAGAAAGCCTGTGATCAGGTTTTAAATACCTATGGTAAGGTCAATGGGTTGGTGAATGCCGCTGGCGGTAATATTCCCGAAGCCGTCATTGGACCAGATGCGGATATTTTTACAATAGATATACCCGCCCTACGAAAGGCATTTGATCTGAACCTGTTCGGTACCATCTTACCTACTACCATTTTTGGAAAAGCCATTGCTGCCGGAAATGAAAAAGGCAGCATTGTAAATATCTCCTCAATGGCTGCACAAACAGCTATTACCCGTGTATTGGGTTATTCTATGGCTAAAGCGGCTATCGACAATTTTACCCGCTGGATGGCTGTTGAGTTGGCCAACCGGTACGGTGACAAGATTCGTATGAATGCAATTGCACCAGGTTTCTTTATTACACACCAGAATCGTCGGTTACTGACTAACGAAGATGGTTCGTATACTAGTCGGGGAGAAGCAGTAATTCGGAGCACGCCTTATAAACGATTTGGAGAGCCAGACGAGTTAGTCGGAACATTATTATGGTTGCTTGGAGACGGAACCGGATTTGTAACGGGTGAGGTTATTTGTGTGGATGGTGGCTTCCATGTATTCTCAGGGGTGTAATACCTCACTATCTTTTCCAATCTATTCACACTAGTATATAACTGTTAAAATATGCGAATGAGACAAACATGGCGCTGGTTTGGGCCAAATGATCCTGTGAGTTTACAGGATGTATGCCAGACCGGAGCACAGGGAATCGTAACTGCATTGCACCATATTCCGCATGGAGAAGTGTGGACAGTGGATGAAATCAAAAAACGTCAGGAAGAAATACAGGCAGGGGGATTGAGCTGGGATGTGGTAGAAAGTGTAACTATACACGAATCCATTAAAACCCGGACAGGTAATTATCAGCAATACATTGATCTTTATAAACAGAGTCTGCGGAATCTGGGTGAATGTGGGTTAAAAATTGTGACCTACAATTTTATGCCTGTCAATGACTGGACCCGTACAGATCTGGACTACACAATGCCTGACAAATCAAAGGCATTGTATTTCAACTGGTTTGACTTGGCTGTCTTTGATATTCATTTATTAAAGCGTAAAAATGCTTCTGATTCATATCCTGAAGCTGTTGTACAGGAGGCTGAAAAACGTTTTAAACAATATACTTCTATGCAGCTTGAGCAACTGGCTGGTATTGTGATGTTTGGAATTCCGGGTGAAAAGAAACAAACCCTGGATCAGATGCGGGCTAAGCTGGATTGGTATAAGGATATAGATCATGCAGCGTTGCGGGAAAATCTGAAGTACTTTTTACAGGAAGTAGCTCCTGTGGCTGAAGAGGTAGGTATTAAGCTGGCCATTCACCCTGACGATCCTCCTTTTGATATTCTGGGATTACCTCGTATTGTAAGTAGAGCCGATGATCTGGAATACATTCTGTCTGCTGTTCCTGATAAAAGCAATGGAATCTGTTTCTGTACAGGATCACTGGGCGCGAATCCTGAGAATAACCTGCCAGAAATGGCCAAAAAAGTTGGGACGAGAATTCACTTTGTTCATTTACGCAATGTAACCAAAGATGAATATGGGAATTTTTATGAAGATGATCATTTAGGTGGAGATGTAGATATGTATGCTGTAATGAAAGAGATCTTGACTATTCAACAACAAGTGGCTGAACCTATTCCTTTCCGTCCGGATCATGGTCACCAGATGATGGATGATATGGCCAAAGTAACCAATCCGGGATATTCCTGTATTGGCCGTATGCGTGGACTAGCCGAATTACGTGGTTTGGAACTAGGCATTTGTCGTGCTGAAGGTTGGTAAGCCTGCGTCGTTTTATTATTTCTGAAACTGCTTTTTCAACATTGCCAGATATGAAATTATTCTCTATAAATACACTATTACTACTGTTTGTTCTTATATCCTTTTCTTCTTCGGGGTATGCAGAAGATGGTTATCGATTATGGCTACGATATGACAAGCTGGCTGATCCTGCAAAAGTAGCTGCTTATCGAAATGCTGTAAGTCAGATTGTACTGGATGGGCAGTCTGAAACCATACAGGTTGCCAGAGAAGAACTGACCCTTGGATTAAAAGGATTACTGGGAACAGATGTTTCATTTGTGAATCAGGCAACAAAGGAGGGAACATTAATTGTTGGTACTCCCTCTACTTCAAAACTGATTGCTTCTCTAAACCTGAAAAATCAGTTGGCAACAATAGGTAATGAAGGATTTATCATCCAACGTACAAAGGTAGGCACAACACAGAATATAGTCATTGCTGCCAACACAGATGTCGGAGTCTTGTATGGTGTTTTTCATTTTCTGCGACTGATACAAACCCATCAAGACATAAGTGCAGTGAATAGTGTCAATACTCCAAAAATCAATCACCGGATTCTGAATCACTGGGATAATCTGAACCGGACAGTTGAGAGAGGCTATGCAGGAGCTTCTTTATGGGACTGGCATAAACTGCCTGATTATACATCTCCGCGCTATAAGGATTATGCCAGAGCCAATGCATCTGTTGGAATCAATGGAACTGTATTGACGAATGTAAACGCCAATGCTTTAATTCTGACACCCCAATACCTGGAAAAAGTAGCTGCTTTAGCGAACATCTTTCGGCCATATGGCATTCGGGTTTATCTGACAGCCCGTTTCAGTGCACCGGTTGAAATGGGTGGTTTGAAAACAGCTGATCCATTAGATCCACAGGTAATTGCATGGTGGAAACAGAAGACAGAAGAAATCTATACTTATGTTCCTGACTTTGGAGGTTTTCTGGTAAAAGCGAATTCAGAAGGCCAGCCCGGACCACAGAATTATGGACGTACACATGCGGATGGTGCCAATATGCTGGCTGATGCTGTTGGTCCAAAAGGCGGAATTGTGATGTGGAGAGCTTTTGTATATGATAACAAAATTCCTGATGACAGAGCCAAGCAGGCTTATACAGAATTTAAACCATTGGATGGCACTTTCCGGAAAAATGTATTGGTACAGGTAAAAAATGGTGCGGTTGACTTTCAACCCCGTGAACCTTTTCATCCATTGTTTGGGGCCATGCCCAAAACTCCTATGATGATGGAGTTTCAGATCACTCAGGAATACTTGGGGTTTGCTACGCATATGGTGTTTCTGGCCTCGTTATTTAAAGAGACTTTGTATGCAGATACCTATGCAAAGGGCAAAGGGTCTGAAGTGGCAAAGGTGATTGATCGATCATTGGATAAGCATGAGTTAACAGGTATTGCCGGAGTGGCCAATATAGGTGATGAACGCAACTGGTGTGGACATCCCTTCGGACAAGCCAACTGGTATGCCTTTGGACGGTTAGCCTGGGACCATACATTGAGTGAAGACCAGATTGCAGACGAATGGTTACGAATGACATTTAGCAATGATAACCGCTTTCTCAAACCTGTAAAGGAAATGATGCTTGCCTCTCGGGAAACGTTGGTGAATTATATGACTCCTCTCGGTTTGCATCATATTATGGGGTACAATCATCATTATGGTCCTGGTCCCTGGGTAAATCAGGCTAGCCGTCCTGACTGGAACTCTGTATATTATCATAAAGCTGATTCTATTGGAGTAGGTTTTGATCGTACTACAAAAGGAAGTGATGCTGTAAGTCAGTATTTTCCTCCGGTTCGGGATATGTTTAACTCCACTCAAACCTGTCCGGAAAAGTTTCTGCTCTGGTTCCATCACGTGCCTTGGGATTACAAAACACAATCCGGACGAATACTTTGGGATGAACTCTGTTATCGGTATTACGGTGGCGCTAAATCGGTACAGCAAATGCAGCAAACCTGGAATACCATACAACCGATGATTGATGCCGAACGCTTTGTACATGTAAAAGACTTGCTTAAGGTACAGGAGAAAGAAGCCCGTTGGTGGAGAGATGCCTGTGTGTTGTATTTTCAAAGCTTTTCGAAACGACCTATTCCCTCAGATCTGGAGAAACCTCCTTATCCACTTGAACATTATGTAAAGATCAAACACCTATTTGTTCCTGGAATCTAATCTGAACTCAAAACAAAAGCGGTATCCATTTATCTTGGATACCGCTTTTGTTTTGAAATGTTTATATGTATCAGTAACTACTTATTTATTTGAGATCATTGGCATTGATCTCCTGTTTCCATTTCTCATTCCCTTTTACATCATGAATATGGATAATCATTTTACGATCAGTTTTGGGGCCTTTAAACTCAATGATAGCAAAGTTACGTTCTGCTACTAACGTATTAGGAACAGCTACTGTATTGGGTTCATTTTTTGGCTCGTGACTACTGGAAGTAAGAGGTGATACTGTAATATCATACAATGGATAACGACCTGGCCTATCCAGTTTAGACAATACCGTATGATGGCGGTCTCCATCCAGAAATACCACTCCCGGAATTTTTGCTTCACTGATCGCATTCAGTAGTTTCTCTCTTTCCGATCCGTAATCTGTATAGTTTTCTTCCAGTTCTGCTGTATTTAATACTTGTCCACCTATTACAATAACTTTAAAAGCAGCTTTACTATAAATTAAGGCATCTATCAACCATTGAAATTGCTCCTGACCTAACATGGTTCTGTCTCCTAGTCGATTGCGGTCTGGAGTACGGAAATATCGGTTGTCAAGCAGAAAAAACTGCACATCATTCCACTGAAATGTCCCTGTGATACCACCTTTGTTTCCCAGTACATAATTGGGATTAGCCCAGAAGTCCTTAAACGCCTCCAGTGTGATTTCTTTATTGGCAAAGCCACGGTCTGAGTTATCAGGTCCAAAATCATGATCATCCCAGATCGCATAGTTATGAGTTGATCCCAGCAGAGACTGAATCTCGGGTGTACTACGTGTATGTGTATAGCGATGATAAACACCTGTACGAGAGTTCCAGTCTACTTCCCGCAGATACACATTATCACCCAGCCATAACATGAAATCTGGCTTTTGTTTGGCTATGGATGTAAAGATTTCATATTCGCCACCATAGGGTTTTCCCGGACGATCTACTTCCGGTTCATTAATATACACACAGCTTCCTGTTGCGAATTTAAAATCCGGTGCATCTGTCCGCCATTGCCAGAGAAATTGTGATTGAAACTCTAGCGGATACGGACGATCTACCTTTTTGTTATTGATGTATAACTCATATTCATATCGTTTGCCTGGTTGAACTTTGTTGGCAATTAAATGTGTAGAAAAGGCTTTTTGAGATGTTGTGCGTACTTTATCTGTCTCAAACCGGGAACCGGGTTTCCCTTTTTCAAAGTAAACAATTTTGACTTCTGCCGTCTGTGTAGTTTGTACCCACAAGGCTACTTCCAGAAAGTCTGAATATCCTACCATAGGGCCTGACTGTAACAGGGAACTTTGGGCAAAAGCCTGGAGGCAGAAAAATGTAAATAAAGAAAGAATGTAGTATTTTTTCATGGTGTCTTGTAGTTTGTGGCGGGCAAATTACAGAAAAGACATGAAGGTGATTGGTTAAGTTTATATTAAATCTATAACCAACCCTTTATGGAATTAGCATCCAAAGATCAGCAGTTTCTTTATTTCTGCACTTTGGATGCTGCCCAGAATATTGCATTCCGTAACAAAGTTGTATACACCTGATTGGTAAACAAAGCAGGATCATGTCCCATAAATATATAGATATTTCTGGCCTTCACATGTTCATTTGTCCATACAACCGGATGATCACCCATTTTGATGGTTGAATTGGGATTGTAACTATTTTCATTTACACTTGCCAGTACCCGTACATTTTTTCGTGGACTTACAGTGTAGGTATACCACTCATCTTTGGCAATGTGAAAAGTTGTGGGAACATTTTTCATACAAGGGTGCCTGAGGTCTTCCACTTTAACATCTGCAGATGCAAAATCAGCGATATATCCTGTAAAACGGATGTCTCCCATAAACTGAGAAAACCATGGCCACATCGTATACCCATTAAAATCTCCCAGCAATGTAGCATGGTGTACTCCTACCCATCCGCCTCTTCCGGTAGTGATATATTTCTCAAAAGCAGCTTTGGCTCGGTCGCTCCACCCATAGGGAGGGAAATTCAATTGAATAAACAATTGGTATCTGGACAGAAATTGGTCTGTCACACTATCCGGATTTTCAATATAGTCAATAGCCAGATTGCTATCCGTAGACAGTTGATGCAGCCAGACTTTAGCTGCATCAACATAGGGCCGATGCTGTTCATGCAATTCTGCCAGAACAACAACCCGAAGTTTTGTTTCTTTCTGGCTCCAGGCTGTTATGTGACAGAGAAGGCAGATAGTCAATAGAGAACAATAGAACCTCATACTAGTTTAAGATAGAATAAAAAATGTTAAGGGATAGATACTGCCAGCAGATACCAGGCCGCATGAGGTAACCATTGTTCTGCCCAACGCCAGTCATAGTCCTTACCTGTTTTCGCATAAGAAAGGTTAAACTCAATATCATGTTCATCTTCCAGGCCAGAGGTAATTCCATTTACGATGCCACCAGGGGCATTGGTATACTCAAACGTACCGAAAAATCCGTAAGCAGGATTATTGTGACCTGTTCCTTGAAGCATACAGGCATCATAGGGATTCAGACCTAGTATCCAGTTCAACTGATCTACTGCAAACTGTTGCAACGTATTTTGAAATGGCTTGTCTTCTGTAAAAAGTGGAATCGCTAAGCGGGCTGCGGCTGCTATAGATCCCAATCGGGCGTTTTCGCCTTGCCACCACGGGGAGGCTTCACTACCATGTGGAAAGAAAAAAGTACTACGCCTGTTGCCCGCCGTATCCTGTACTAATTGACGACTGTAACCAAACGGATTCGTAACTTCTCGGGTAATGGCCAGTTCGAATGTGAGAGAACGTTTGATTGCTTGTTTGATCGTAGTTTGCACGGCTGGAGTTGCTATCTGAGAATAGTATATCAGACTAGCAATAGGTAACCCTGCATCAGAAGGATGAAAGAACGGACGATCTTTGGCATCGGCACGCCAGTAATCCTGGTAATTTTTCCAGCGACTGAGTCTGTTGATTAATTGTTGGGCTCTCTTTTCTGCCGCTTTTTTATAAACATCCTTTTTAGTAGTCTTGTAAAGTTCTGTAGCTGCACATAAGGCTGTATAGTCATCCACTATATTTTCTTTGCCATCATTAGTCATAAGCACATTATCTGTTTCCAGAAATGCAAATGCTTCTTCGGCTGCTTTCAGGTAATCTTTATTTGTGTAGTCGCCTGATGTATCGTATCGGGCTGCAATAGCTAACGCTGCAATGGAAAGTCCACTCCCTGACCGATAGCTGGTTTGGTAGGTGCGCCAGTCTCTTCCGGCTACACTGGTAGTAAATGATTGGTCTTTATTTTGTTTGATGCGATAGTTACTCTCTTCTGCACGAATCACTCTATCCTGAGGCAATTTACCTGGACCGGGAGCAGATACAGATCTGTAGAAAGATCCTTTCTGTGGATGCATACGGGTAAGATAGTCAGCGCCATACATAGCTTCATCCAGTAATCTCCTAGTGTATTGACGGAAATCTGTTCCTGTGCGCTGAACCAGCAGTTCATATGTTTTGAGTAGACTCCATACAGTGAGTGAAATCTGCTGAGGATTGAAATAGGAAGAGAATGACAGATGAGATAGATGCTTACCATAATCACCACTGGCATCATACCAGCCACCATGTGCATCAATGGTTCGTTCAGTGGCACCTGACAGTGCCAGATGATGATCAGCCTTATCCAACAGGCCTGAGGCTCGTTGTCCTTTAAAATAGTAGATCACATCTGATATAGTGGCTTGCTCAAGGATATTCTTACCAATCTTGAATGGATAGGAAATGACTGACTTACCAGGCAAAGATACCTGTAACAGATAGGTCCCATTGGTTGAATAGTCACTAAAGTCTATTGTCCAGAAAATCCAGTTTTTCCATTTGTCAACAGGTCCGCTGAATACTGGCTTACCAGAATACACTACACTGCCATTTGTCTGGTTTATTAATTGAAAGCTTTCTGGAGACAGCTGGGTATCAGCGAGTAATACGGCTCTTTTAGGTTTGTTTTCTTCGTATCCTACATGATTGGTTAATACTTTACTGGTTTGAGAATAAAGCAGACTTGGGATAAAAAGTACTAAGGTGCAAAGCAAAGCCTTGCTGATGTTCGGAATTTGCATACTGTGAAAGGTTGAATGGGGTTATAAAGTCAGCAAACTAAATAATAAAAAAAAATCGAAAGTTGGAGGAAATAAAAAAAAAATTGTGAAATGCCGTGAAGTCTAATCCAATTTTGCTAAACTTGTGATTAGATTATTGGAAGGATTTATAAGACTATAAGACGAAACAAGATGTAGATTAGGTTCACTTTCTGGTTATCTGACGAATAACATAACCCAATCCCAAAACGGAGATAAGTGTTAAACCTGCCAAACCTATACGCCAGGTAAGACCTTGATTGGGATGTTCAAGTAAGATACTGAGTTGATAAGCCTGAGTACCTGCCCAGATAGAAAGGATAGTACGGGGAAGCATTCCCCAGAGACTACCCCATAAGAAAGGACGAATAGGAATCTTTACCAGAGAAAAGACTGCATTCATTACAGCAAAAGGCAGAATAGGTGACAGGCGGGAAAAGATAATCACTTGAAGAGAACCTTGCTGGAGTTTGGATATAAAAGCGTTGACACCTGGCCGTTTGGCAAGAAATTGAAGCAGCGATCCATTATCAAGAAAGCCTATTGTCTGATAACCCATCCAGGAAGCTAACAGGTAGCTGAAACAGAGAGGAAGAAGAGCCGGCCAGCCAAGTAAATAACCACTCAGAAGCGCAATAAGAGTGGTTGGAGTCAACGCAAAGGCCATTGTAAAAGCTGTAACGAAGAAAAATAAAGCCCATTTTATATAATCAAACTGGCTGATACTAGTCAGATTCTTTATCACCAGATAAGTTGTTAAAGAGCTGCCAATCAGTGGTAATAAACCCAGTGTAACAGAATAACTAAGGGCCAGAATGCTTTGTTTGGATAAAAGAGGCATAAATTGATTTTACAGACAAAGCAAAGGTAGAATGGTTTACATATTATAAAATAGAATCTTTTAAAGATTTTATTCCATTAATTTCGGACTAAAATAGTATCTTTTCGGTGTAAAGATATTTTTATCCACTTAACACCTGTTACTGAATGCAAACCAAAGCAGCTACTGAAAGATCAAAGATCTGGAGTGTCATTACAGCCTCATCTGTAGGAACACTCATTGAGTGGTATGACTTCTATATTTTCGGAAGTCTTGCTACTATTCTTTCTGAGCAATTCTTTCCAAAAGACAATCCAACAGCAGCATTTCTTTCTACACTGGCAACTTTTGCAGCAGGTTTTGTTGTGAGACCTTTTGGTGCATTGGTTTTCGGACGGCTGGGTGACATTGTAGGACGAAAGTATACTTTTCTGCTTACACTGGTCCTTATGGGTGGTTCAACCTTTGCTATAGGATTAATACCAGGCTATGCCAGCATAGGTGTGTTTGCTCCTTTATTAGTTCTATTGCTTAGATTGATTCAGGGCTTAGCTTTGGGAGGTGAATATGGAGGAGCTGCTACCTATGTGGCAGAGCATTCTCCTGCTCATAGACGTGGCTATTTTACCAGCTTTATCCAGACGACAGCTACACTGGGACTCTTTGTTTCGTTAGGTGTGATTCTGGGTGTGAAAAACTCTATGGGGGCTGCTGATTTTGCCAGTTGGGGATGGCGTATTCCTTTTATTCTTTCCATTTTTCTGGTGGTTATTTCTATTTATATCCGAATGAAAATGGAAGAATCTCCTTTGTTTGCAAAAGCCAAAGCAGAAGGAAAAACTTCCTCCAATCCACTAAAGGAAAGCTTTACCAAAAAAGGGAATCTAAAAATGGTGTTACTGGCCTTGTTTGGCGCTACTGCCGGACAAGGTGTTATCTGGTACACAGGCCAGTTTTATGCCATGTCTTTCATTGAAAAAAATTGTGCAATTAGTTTTGATCAGACTCGGTACATTACAGCTATTGCGTTGATTATAGGAACTCCATTTTTTATTCTGTTTGGGGCTTGGTCTGATAAAATCGGGCGTAAGGCAATTATGATGGTAGGTATGTTCCTTGCTATTCTTGCTTATCAACCTATTTATCACAAAATGTATGAGTTGGCAGATATAAAAACAAAACAGGAAATACCATCACAGAAAGCCATAGAGACTCAAAATGATGTGAGTGCGGACATTGCTACTACAACTATTATTCATACCTATACAGATGGCACACTGTTAAAGGAGACAAAGAAAGAAAAGCTTAATCCTACCACAGCTGATAAACCTGAAATCAAGCAAGAGAAAGTGCTGGCAACAGGTGGTTTCTGGATGATGGTCTTTTTAGTGGCTGTGCAAGTGATTTTTGTAACCATGGTATATGGGCCTATTGCGGCCTTTCTGGTTGAGTTGTTTCCTACACGCATCCGATATACATCCATGTCACTGCCTTATCACATTGGGAACGGCATCTTTGGTGGATTAACTCCATTCATTGCTACGTTTTTATATGAAAGTTCAAAAACACAAACTAATCCTGCCGGAGACGCATTTGCCGGACTTTGGTATCCAATTGGTGTTGCTGCAGTATGTGTGGTGATTGGGACATTATATGTATCCGGAAAATTTCAGGACATGGAACATTAACTACTATAGATCTATAAAACTCTGATTATGAATATACTTAAAAAGTTATTGGGCTTTCTCTGGCTGGCAGGAGGTATTGCAGGCATTGGCTACCTGCCCTTTCATGCTGCACAGAAAATAGCAGAAGGAAAACAGGAAGACATTGTTTTCTGGAGTATTATGGTATTTATCTTTATCCCAATTCTTTTGGGACTCTCGTTGTTTGGCTGGTACGCCATCAAGGGTGAGTATGAAGAATTGTAACGGTTATGTAAAGTTCTCGGAAATATCAAATAAAATACATTAGATTGATTTGAAGATTTCTTGTGTATCAGTACCTGAATCAGAGATGAGACAGGCATTTAACTAAATGTATTGCTTACCTATTATTTTTAATCATGTTACCTAAAATTAACACTCTTAGTGGCTATCTGTATGAATATCAGAAAAGTGTAGCCAATCCTGAAGCGTTCTGGGAGAATATTGCAGAGAATTTTTACTGGCACAAGAAATGGGACAAAGTGCTGGAATGGGATCGGGACGGACATAATGTGCAATGGTTTGTCAATGGAAAACTGAATATTACTGAAAATATATTTGAGAAGAATCTGTTTATCCTGGGGGATAAACCTGCTATTATCTGGGAACCCAATAATCCGGATGAGCCAACCGTAACGTTGACATACAAACAATTACATGAGAAGGTTTGTCAGTTTGCCAATGTGTTATTGCAAAATGGTGTTAAAAAAGGAGATCGGGTATGTATCTATCTTCCAATGGTTCCGGAAGCCGCTATTGCTATGCTGGCATGTGCTCGTGTTGGAGCTATTCACTCTGTAGTGTTTGCAGGCTTTTCTGCCAGTTCACTAGCTGATCGGATCAATGACGCAGAGGTAAAGGTAGTATTGACTTCAGATGGAAACTTCAGAGGCGCAAAATCTATTCCAGTAAAAGCAGTAGTAGATGAAGCACTGGAATCTTGTCCATTGGTGGAAAAGGTGATCGTGTTGAAGCGGACCAGCATAGAAGTCACCATGAAGCCTGGACGTGATATCTGGTGGCATGATGCAATCCGTGGTGTGTCGATAGAGAATAAGGCACAGGAAATGGACTCAGAAGATATGCTGTTTATACTCTATACATCTGGTTCTACCGGAAAGCCTAAGGGTGTTGTACATACTACAGGCGGGTACATGGTGTATACAGCGTATAGTTTTGCTAACGTATTTCAATACAATATCAATGATATTTATTTCTGTACGGCTGATGTAGGCTGGATTACCGGACACTCTTATATTGTGTATGGGCCTTTGTTAAATGGAGCAACTGCTGTTATGTTTGAGGGCGTTCCTAATCACCCGGGTGTAGACCGTTTCTGGCAAATCATTGAAAAGCATAAAGTTACCCATTTCTATACTGCACCTACCGCGATTCGGTCATTGATGGGATATGGAACAGAGCCTATCGAACGCCATAACCTCAGTTCTCTGAAAGTACTGGGATCTGTGGGTGAGCCTATCAATGAAGAAGCATGGCACTGGTATCATACCCATGTTGGGAAAGGAAACTGTCCAATTGTAGATACCTGGTGGCAGACAGAAACTGGAGGTATCATGATATCGCCAATAGCAGGGGTCACACCTACCAAGCCTGCCTATGCCACATTACCGCTTCCGGGTGTGCAGGTGATAATTGTAGATAATGAAGGAAATGAATTGAAAGGAAACAATGTAGAAGGGAATCTATGTATTAAGTTTCCTTGGCCGTCAATGATCCGTACTACGTATGGAGATCATGAACGGTGCGTGAATACGTATTTTTCATCCTTTAAAGGCTTATATTTTACAGGAGACGGTGTAAAACGCGATGCAGACGGATATTACCGTATCCTGGGACGTGTAGATGATGTAATCAACGTATCCGGACACCGTTTGGGAACAGCTGAAGTAGAAAATGCCATTAACTCTCACCCGTTGGTAATTGAGTCAGCTGTTGTAGGGTTCCCACATGAAGTGAAAGGGCAAGGTATCTATGCCTATGTGGTGCTGGATGCTGCAAGTAAAAACCACGATCCTGAAAAGATCAAAGCAAGTTTACTGGCTGCCGCTACCAAAGTAATTGGGCCAATTGCCAAACCTGATAAAATTCAACTGGTAACAGGTCTTCCTAAAACACGTTCTGGTAAGATTATGCGTCGTATTCTTCGTAAGATTGCTGAAGGAGATGCTACCAGCCTGGGAGATACTTCTACACTGCTTGATCCGGGAGTTGTGAAAGAAATTATAGAAGGAGCATTGGTTCCTGTAAAAGTATAAGATTTTCTTACCTGATACTTCTATCGAGAGGCGCAACTCATGTTGCGCCTTTTTTGATTATTTATGTAGATTACTTATTGTTGAATACTCCCCTGTGTATCACTTTTTCATCTTTATAACTATATTTTCTATGGTTTCACTAGTAAGTATATTGGATCAGCAACTAAAGAATTCACGTACTGAATTTTACAGGAAATTAAATTTTCCACTTACCACAAAAGAAATTCATGAAATAGAGGAACAATATGGTATAGTCTTACCGGAAGATCTAAAAGCACTTTATCTCTGGAAGAATGGACAAGCAAATGATTGTTATGAATCGTTTGTTAATAATTCAGTATTTCTGTCTTTGCAGGATGCATTGGAGATTGCGACTGAAATGACATCACAGATTGGGACAGAGTTTGACATTGAGAACTGGTGGAATAAAGAGTGGATACCTGTTTTTCACAATGGAGGCGGAGATTATATCTGTTATGATCTAGGTGGGACCTTTACCGGCAGAAAAGGACAGTTGATAGAGTTCTGGCATGCTGATAATGACAGAAACGTAATTGCTCCTGATATGTTTAGTTTTATTGGCATGTTGAATCGGTATTATCAGACCCATGATCCCAATACACTGGATGAGTATATTGAGTTAGATAATGTGCCTGGCTATCCTGAAAACTTTATGGTATAGCTTTATTTTTTACTGCTATAATGGAACCTGTTTCTATTTTACGCTGTATCTTCCTGCATGAATGATTTCCTTTCCTTGCAAATTAAGGCTATCAGATTAGAAACTGCTGATACCAAAACTTTTATCTTTGAAACTCTGGATCAAACACCTGTTGTATATCAGGCTGGACAGTTTTTGACTTTTCTGATTCAACACAATGGTCATGAAGTGCGTCGATCCTATTCCCTAAGTTCATCGCCTGATGTAGATGAACCGTTGGCTGTGACTATTAAGCGTGTTGTAAATGGGGAGATCTCCCGGCATATACTGGATACCTGGAAAGTAGGAGATATTATACAGTCTTTGTACCCAGCAGGACGTTTTACTATAAAACCAGAAGAAAATCATTCCCGGGATATTATTCTGATAGGTGCTGGCAGTGGCATAACACCATTGTACTCTTTGATAAAGACTATACAAATACGCGAACCCCATAGTCGTATTACTTTGATCTATGCCAATCACAATGCAACATCTACTATTTTCAGAGATGAATTGGAACAGATGGCTTTATTTACTGCAAAACAATTCAGGTGCATTCATATTTGGGCATTACCTGAAGACGGCAAAATCTTGAGTACAGATTCAACTGCTATACAATATATCAAAGGGAGAAGACTTAACAATGCGTTGCTAGAAAAGCTGATTCAGGAAAACGTAACAGGTGATCCGTACAAAGCGTTGTTTTATCTTTGTGGACCTGTTCCTATTATGCGAATGGCACATATTACACTACGGTTTATGGGCTATGGTGTCCATCAGATCCGACAGGAACATTTTGTTATAACTCCCTTAACAACCAGAGAAGATAATGAGGTTACTGTTTCCGGTGCACCTGCATCTGTAAAGATAAAGTACCGCTCAAAGAATTTTGAACTTTTAGTACCTCTGGAAGAAAATATTTTGCATGCTGCTCTGAAACACGGCATCCAGTTACCTTACAGTTGTAGGGGAGGACGGTGCTCCACCTGTGTAGCTCGTTGCCTGAAAGGAAAAGTACATATGTCTATTAATGAAGTGCTTACTGATCACGATATGGAAGAGGGTTGGGTGCTAACTTGTACCGGTTATCCGGAAACAGACGAGGTCGAGCTATCATTTGAATAAATTCAGAGAAGGCCTGAAATAAAACCGCCCCGAAACTCAGGGCGGATTATAAAAAGACAGGAAAATCAAGCAATTTGTAATCGACTAAAACATTGGTCTAAGACTGCCGCATATACCTGGCCATATTTCTCATAGCACCAGGCCTTAAGTGTTTGTACTTCTTCTCTTAATAGGTTAGATACTGCTTTCCGAAGTTCTTTTTCGAATAAGCGCCGGTCAAAACTGACCTTGTCCAGAATCGTTTTTGCGTATTCCAACATAGCATTAAATAGTTAGTTTGAAACACCTGCAAACGACATACGCTCCACCAGAAACCAATCTCAGTCGTGCGGAAAGGATAGCTTTCTGTGCAATTATGGTACATATGGCAGAACGAACGTTCATGGGTGCATAGATGGATGAAGAAGTTAGAAAAAAATAATTAAATGAATGTAAGATGCGATTTAAATTTAAGAACTTTTATAATAGCTAAAGTACTAGTTCTTAAAAATTTAATCTTATTACACTATTAATAACTCTAAAGTTACATAACGTTTACTTCACCATATTATTGAGTGAACCGATTGCAAATATATATAACTTTTCAAGTTAAAAATATACATTAACTAATATTTTTTCTTTTTAAACCATACATTCCTGATAAATGCCTCAAACAGCGATTCTAATGGGGATTTACATTAGGCTTTATACATAACTATCGGATTATTAGTCTACTAACTTTTTGAAACTTCGGTTTTTCTCTACTATATAATGTAAGATTTCCGCACCATTCTGAACATTTCAGTATATATCCTTTTTTTCTTGCATAGACAGAAAATGACCTACTGTGTATCTTTAATTCATGAATAGATTTGCGAACTGTCTGCAAGAAATTCATACTCTCTATATCCAGTATTGCAAAAGACCTGTTACTTTTGCAGTATGCAAGATCGTTATATGCAGCGCGGTGTATCGGCATCCAAAGAAGATGTTCATGCCGCCATCAAAAACATTGATAAAGGACTTTTTCCGAAGGCTTTTTGTAAAATTATTCCCGATATGCTGGCTGGTGATTCCGACTGGTGTAACATTATGCATGCAGACGGTGCAGGAACCAAATCTTCACTAGCTTATCTTTACTGGAGAGAGACAGGTGATTTATCTGTATGGAAAGGTATCGCACAGGATGCTGTAGTTATGAATACGGATGATTTACTGTGTGTAGGAGTTACAGATAATATTTTATTATCATCTACTATTGGCCGGAACAAAAATCTGATTCCCGGAGAAGTCATTGCTGCTATTATTAATGGTACAGAAGAGATACTTCAGATGTTGCGTGATCAGGGAATGGGAATTTACAGCACTGGAGGAGAAACAGCCGATGTAGGTGATCTTGTACGAACAATTATTGTAGATAGTACCGTTACAGCTCGTATGCGCAGATCTGATGTAATCAGCAATGACCGGATTGTTGCAGGAGATGTAATAGTGGGACTTGCTTCTTCAGGCAAAGCTACTTATGAGACGGAATATAATGGAGGGATGGGTAGTAATGGACTAACCTCTGCACGTCATGACGTATTCTCCAAGTATGTTGCCAATAAGTATCCTGAGAGTTATGATATCAGTCTTAATGCAGATATTATATATTCAGGCAGCCAAATGTTAACAGATCCAATAGCTGTAAGCTATCATGAGACAACAGGGAAGATGGTAGAAACGAACATTGATGCTGGACGTCTGGTATTATCGCCAACACGTACGTATGCACCTGTTATCTATGCTATATTGAAACAAATGCGCCAACAGATACACGGTATGGTGCATTGTAGTGGTGGGGCACAAACCAAAATATTGCATTTTGTAGAAGGCCTGCATATTATCAAAGACAATTTGTTTGATACACCTCCATTGTTCCAGCTTATTCAACGGGAAAGTGGAACATCCTGGCAGGAGATGTATAAAGTATTTAATATGGGACACCGCATGGAATTATATCTGCCAGAAACCTATGCACAGGAGGTAATCGATATTTCACATAGTTTTAATATTAATGCACAAATTATTGGTAGGGTAGAGGCTGCACCACACAATAAACTTACCATTTCGGGTCCTTATGGTAATTTCTATTACAGCTGATAAGAGATCGTATCAACTTTCAATGGAGGTCAGTCTTTTTAGAGAATACACTCATCTGCTTTTTACTGTTATTTTTTCATATTGTTATGACTATTGAGGAGCTGAAGGAGCGCAAACTAATTTTATTTGAAACAATATCAGGCAGTCGTGCTTATGGCACTAACCTACCTACTTCAGATACAGATATCAAAGGGGTGTTTGTGTTATCTCAAGACGATTTCTACGGATTACATTATGTTGAACAGGTCAGTAATGAAACCAATGATATCGTCTATTATGAGCTGAAGCGGTTTGTTGAGTTGTTGCTGCGTAATAACCCAAATGTAATGGAGATGCTTAATTCTCCGGAAGATTGTGTTTTATACAAACACCCTTTATTTGAACAGATAGATCCTTCTCTATTTCTAAGTAAATTATGTAAACAGACATTTGCCGGATATGCGATGACTCAGGTTCAGAAAGCCAGAGGTTTGAATAAGAAGATTCTGAATCCTGTAGAAGAAGAACGTAAAGATGTAACCGACTTTTGTTATGTGACATATGAAGGTATTACTCTTCCGGTAAAAAAATGGCTTGAAGCAAAAGGCTTTTTGCAGGAACATTGTGGTCTGGTGAATTTGAATCATCTGCGTAATATGTATGCATTATATTATGATTCTACACAGGAACTTGGTTTTAAAGGTATTATCCGAAAAGATATTTCAAATGAGGTATCCTTAAGTAGTGTGCCAAAGGAAATGAAGCCTGAAGCCTATTTGTATTTTAACAAAGAAGGGTACTCCTCTTATTGTAGAGATTATCGTGAATACTGGGAATGGGTAGAAAAACGCAATGATGAACGCTATCAGAATACCTTACAGCATGGGAAGAATTACGATGCCAAAAATATGATGCACACAATCCGTTTATTAGAGATGGCGGAGGATATTGCGGTTCATAAAAAGATTATTGTGCGTAGACCGAACAGAGAATATTTGTTGCAAATACGAAGAGGTGAGTATAGTTATGAAGAACTGGTAGCTTTGGCTGAAGAAAAAATACAGTCTATTGAGATGTTATTTATGACATCAGATTTGCCAGAGCAACCAGACATGAGTCAGGTGAATGAATTACTTATTTTGTTGCGTAAACAACTATATCAATTGTAATTGCACTAAAAAAATTATTTTTTTTAGTATATGGTATGTTTCTACCAGGTTTTTTTCTAATTTTCAGTCGTGTATATTATTGGAAATGAAAGAGTTGTAGGCTAAATAATTAGCCTTTCCTATTTAATATTTACTTTTTCTATTTTGATTGACTAAGAGGTATGAATGCTGCTGATTTTGACCGTCAGGAAAAACAAGTGCGAAACCTGAGAGCTACTCTAGCTGTTGTTATTGCTAAACTCCGTTTGAATAAAACCTATGAAGAAGGAAACGAAAGTTACTTTGTCAGCAAAGAAGGTTTAATCCGATATATCCAGAGCCTTATTACACAGGCTATGGAAGGAAAAGATAACATCGAGATCCCTGAATTTTTTTATGATCGTGCATCATTAAATAACTATCCTCTCCTAAAACAGGTGTTATCTACTGCATTAACAGATTTGCAACGTCTTAACTATGATAAACATCTAACGCTTGATAGCATCTATCGGGATCTGATGAACAGTCTTAAAGATTTGGAACTCTGATTAAGTCTGTCTGATATAAGTAACTGGGTAAAATAGGATAGGACCTGTATAATAGCTCTATTTTATCTGAAGTTAAGTCCTAATAAAATAAAAAAGCCCTGTTGTGCAGGGCTTTTGAGTTGTCACTGTATACTATATTTATTTAGCTACTGTATCAACAATAGCTTTGAATGCTTCAGGGTGATTCATTGCCAGATCTGCAAGAACTTTACGGTTCAGTTCAATTCCTGACTGAGCCAGTTTACCCATAAATACAGAGTAAGAAAGACCATGCTCACGGGTAGCAGCATTAATACGCTGAATCCAAAGTGCACGATATTCTCTTTTCTTTTGTTTGCGGTCACGATATGCATAAGTAAGACCTTTTTCGATCTTGTTCTTAGCAACTGTCCATACATTTTTTCCGCGTCCCCAATAGCCCTTAGCGAGCTTCATCATCTTCTTGCGACGGGCGCGAGCCGCAACAACGTTGACTGATCTTGGCATAGTAAAATAAATTCGTTTTTTGATGGTAGGCGATCCCAGTTAAGAGATACTTATAGCCTGACATCGGGTGAAACATGAAACCGGTATTCCTTTAAACAGAAATACCAAATTAGATAACTAAAAGAGCTTTGATTCTAGGTAGATCGGCATCACTCACTAAAGCAGCATGACGTAGATTACGCTTGCGTTTAGTTTCCTTTTTAGTCAGGATGTGATTTTTGAAAGCGTGTTTACGCTTGATTTTGCCAGTACCTGTAACCTTAAATCTTTTTTTAGCTCCGGAAATGGGTTTAATCTTCGGCATTTTAGTAAAGAGTTAAGTTTTAATAAAGTGACAACTCAAATTAGCCTGCAAAATTAATAGATTTCTAAATATAAAAGCTTATTAATTTTGTTTTTTTTGATGAGCTACCAAAAAGAAAAACAGGATTTAGCTCTTACAGTCAATTAGTGTATAAAATACTGACTATAAGAAGTAAATCCTGTTCAGAGAATTATATGTCTTATGATTGCAACAAACTTGATGTTGTCACTATACCAATCCTATTTTTTAGGTTTGGGTGCCAGCACAACAATCATACGCTTTCCTTCTAATTTTAAAGGAGCTTCAGGTTTGCCTAGATCATCTAAGGCTGTAATAAAACGCTCCAATACATCCTGACCACGTTCTTTGAATACAATAGCACGGCCCACAAACTGTACATAAGCTTTTACTTTAGCACCTTCTTTCAAAAAAGTTTGGGCATGCTTTAATTTAAAATCAAAGTCATGATCATCTGTATTCGGGCCAAAACGAATTTCTTTGACTACTACTTTCTGAGCTTTTGACTTCAGTTCTTTCTGCTTCTTCTTTTGCTCATACTTGAATTTTGAGTAGTCTACTATACGACATACGGGTGGCTCGGCATTGGGAGAAATCTCAACCAGATCCAGACTAGCTGCCTTTGCCATTGCTAAGGCCTCCTGAATAGAATAAATGCCTTGCTCGACATTTTCGCCCACTACCCGTACTTTAGGGGCTTTGATATAGTTATTGATTTTGTAAGGTTCCTCGACTCTCCCCCGAGGAGCCATGGGTCTCTGCGGTCTATTGATGTGTACCTCCTGTTTTTAAAGTTAATAAAGAATAAAATTTATGCATCATAATGCCTTCAACAGATTTTCGTGTTTCTGGGTTTCATTTGCCGGGGTATTTCTTTTCTCCAGAATGAAACCTGAAAATACTCTCCTCTGTAAAATAGATGGAAACAAGATCTATTTATCTGGCACTCATTTTGTCTGCAAAAATGAATGGCGGAAAAATAAACAATTGTCTCTAAATAAGGAAATACCTCTTTCAATATTTTATGTAATATTTTACGGAATATCAATATTTGTTTTTAATGGTTTTTTCAAAACCTTGAATTATAATAATCTGTTACTCAGAAGTATATTTTTGTTGTTGTATGTCAGATGCCTCGTTGCTTAATTCATCTACCAGAAAATCAATGCATTGGCGGTTGATTGTATTACTATTAGTGTTGATTGTATCTGTGCAGGGAATTATTTACTTATTCATATTGGGTCCTGAACCGTTGTTTTCGAAGGAAACAGGCATAATAACAGATGTAGATACGATTCCTGTGGGAATACGAAAGTTGTTGAAAGCATATCCGGACTATTTGATTGGGGCTACATCCAATTCACTGATCTGGAAAGATAGTACTGTTATGCCATATGATGATGGAATACAAAATAAAGATTATGAGGCACTACTTTTGACTCCTGACCTCGAAGATCAGATGAGCAAGAAGTATGTTAAAGGCCGAGATTTCCCTGATCCTACCGAAAATGTAACAGATACGACAAAAATCCGTTACACTCCTTTCTTTGAAAAAATGTATGGTTCAACACATGCAGAGGTGCATGGAAAGCTGGCTCTGGTACGTTGGTTACCAAAGACTCAGAAGCTGAAGATGTATGTGACAACTGTCAATGATATCCATAAAAAGATACAGGCTATTTCAGATGAACTGGATAATCATCCGGAATGGTTAAAATATGTACGGAATCCGGGAGGAGCCTTTAACTGGCGGAGTATTCGGGGGACAGATCGTAAAAGTGCTCACAGCTTTGGTATTGCTGTAGATATTAATATTCGGTATGCGGATTATTGGCTATGGGATAAACAGATGGGCCGACCTCATAAATACAAAAATCGTTATCCTATTGAGATTATCGAATTATTTGAAAAATACGGCTTTATCTGGGGTGGAAAATGGTACTATTATGACACTATGCACTTTGAATATCGTCCGGAGATGCTTATTGATGAAGCGAGTCTATAAGTTTGTTTTAAAATAAAAAGAGCAGGACGGAATTGCCTGGCTCTTTTTATTGGGTAAAGGAAAGTTATTGTATAATAGTCTGGAGTGCCTGACCTGTAATAGCAACCAGACAGGATTTTGGAATGCTATCTCCTCCATCCGGAAAATGACTTGTCAACTCTTTCAGACTTTTTGAGTTTTCGCCTGGGTGTTGGACACATAAGAATAACGTTTCATAATCAGGGGAGAAACAAGGCCCTGTGAATTCTGCATCCATAGGGGCAGAGGCTACCTGATATACTTTTCCTGCATTTTCTCCAGACATAGGGACAAAGAAGAATCCATTATTTTTAAAAGGTATGTAATCTCCTTTGTTCATGTTATACATATCAGATGTAAACCAGAGATTGCCTTTGTTGTCAAAAACCATATTATCCGGACAGGCAAATCCAGTATCAGGTCCGCCAGCCATAAATACTTTCGACTCAAAACGGAGTCCGTCTTTTCCATCTTTCTCGGTAATTCGCATAATAGAGCCATAGACATCTCCTTTGCGAGCGTTATTGGTAAGGCAAACAAAAATATCCTTAGTGATAGGGTCTATCTCAATATCTTCAGGTCTGTTTAGGGGAGTTGCTCCAACAAGTTTGGCGGCTTCTCTGCAGCGTATCAGTACTTCTGTCTGACTGGCAAAATGCTGCTGTAAAATAGGCTGGTCCTGAATATCCAGTGAAATCCACTGCCCACGTTCTGTATTGGCCACGTAGAGTTTTCCTTTCTCGAGCGAGTTAGATTCAGAGGCGATGAATTTGTAAAGGTGCTCATCTTCTTTATCATCTCCTGTGTATACTACACAACGTTTATCAGGTAGTTGCCATACAGTTGCTGCTTCATGAGCAAATCTGCCAAGAGCTACCAGTTTTTTGGCTTGTCCGGTGAGTGGATTGATTTCTACTACCCATCCATAATGTTCAGGTGTATAATGAAACACGGTATCCCATCCATAGTCACCCATTCGTATTTTGGGCTTATCGGGTTTTGAAAGATCCAGTTCTCCCCAGAATGTATCGTAGTTTTCTTCACAAGATAATGCACTACCCCATGGAGTCTGACCGCCTGCACAATTGGCTAGTGTCCCAATGGCTGTTTTTGACCCTGCAATAGGCTCATGCCAGGCAAAAGGAATTTCAGTTAAGGCTGTAATGCGTTTGTTTACAGGATCCCCCTGCACTATTTTCCATTGAGAGTCTTTTGGATTTTTTCGGATCTTGACAATACTACCACCTACACTCTCCATCTCTGCCAGCACTTCTGCTTTTGTTCTGGTTTCTCCCTTTGTATAGGGTTTGCCGTTAATAAACAATGGATTTGTATACTCATGATTGACCCATAAGATTCCTTCATTTTTAGCTTGTTTAATAGATGAGATAAAGGTTACAAAGTCATTGTGAGTACCATACTTTTCTGTCTTGTTGAGTTTATCTCCCCATTTGGCAACCACATGGTATTGGAATCCTTCTGCCAGTATAAGCTTATCTGCATCTGAAGGTTCGATAGGAGTAAACGGTAAGGCATTCGATTGTAAAGAGGCTGCAAGAAGATTATCTGTTGGTAGAATAGATAATCCATAGGTAGTAATAGCTGCACGGCCCAAAAACTGAAGAAACTCTCTTCTGGATGAAGTACTCATGAAATTTGTTTGGTTGTGGATAAAAGAATTAAAATGACAAAGACTGACTAATCCAGGATATAAAATGCCTCTGTCGACATGACAAGAGGCATTTTGTATAAATGTATTTGTAATAGGATTAAAAATTGGTTGCAATGATTAAGGAACTGCGGCCAGAATCTGCAAAGTCCATTGGGATAATTCCGTATCTGCCACTTGTGTTAGTCGTAAAATAAGTGGTGATTTTTGGGTTAACAGAGTTGGATACAGTTGTAATACTAGGAATTCCAAAAATAAGAGCCTTGTAACCACTAGTATAATTCAGATACAAGGTATTGCTGCTTCCTGCTAAAGCTGCATTAAACTGATTGGTAATAGAAGTCCATTTTTGGTCAGCACTGCTCACATTATAATAATCTTGTACATTCAGTATACCTGATGTAAAGGTTGTATTGTCTGCCCAATTGGTAGCATCAATCCCTTTTGGAGTACTAGTAGCACTGAAACGTCTGAGAAGAACATTCTTTCCACGAACAGTTCCTAAGGCTGGAACAGATGATCCTAGGTACCACTGACTTGGATTTTTTTGTATATAGGAATCAAATGTTTGTTCAAAAGTGCGGCTAACATTCGAAGAGTTATACTCTTCTTTAATACTCATAATTATAGTCTCGGTAGGGTTACTCGCTAAGAAGCTCCAGCAGGCATTGAGAACATCATCAAAGTTCATGTTTTGATAGATCGAGCCATGGTGGATAGCAAATGCGTTATCAATGTGTCTGCAACGGACATCCAGGAAACGTATACCTGCTGTAAGCTGGTTGCTTATTGTAAGATTCTGACACTTGGCTGTTCCTGAAACAGGTTCATAAAGTGCACCAGAGTCGTGTGTACCTGGAATAGAAAGCTGTGAAAGTGTAAGACTGCTGCTTACTAAGCTCATCCAGTTGTTAAGTGAATAGGCAACCTTAGCCGATTTGCCAGAATGAGATGGCTTTGGTTGAACCGGACTTTCAGATTGACAGCCAACCAATAAAAATGCAACTGTAAAAATGCTTACTGACAGAGAAAAAAGGTGCTTTTTCATGCGAATAAGTGAAAAGATGAATAAAAGTGGATAAAAGAAAAGTATATAAACAAGAATCAGAATAGGTAAAGTAGCTCTTTACCTATTCTAAAAGAGGATTTAATAACCTTCATTCTGCCAAAGCGCACCTTTGCTTACTGCAATCTCATCCGGAGGAATTGGCCATACATGGTGTACAGTAGGTTTAAATGTGCGGCCTTCATAAATCACATGTCCATCTGCATGGTGAAGAGGTTTCGCATAGGTAGCTTCTGCATCTCCCCAACGTACAAGATCCCAGTGGCGATCTGTCCATTCTCCTGCAAATTCGCAACGTCTTTCACGTTTCAGATCTGTCATTGTTGCTCCGCTTAGGGGAGTAAGACCAGCACGTTCGCGAATCATGTTAATCTCTGTATCAGCATCTTTATTTTGCATAAGACGTGCCTCTGCTTTCATCAGAATGACATCCGCATATCTTAGCAGAGGTACATTTAATGTTGTAGAAGGTTTATCTCCATTGGGATTGACATAGGTTCCAACTGGATTAGCATATCCAAAAGGCTCCATATACTTTTTGAATTGGTAACCAGTACGGTTACTGGAACCTACAGTAAAGCTGCCTACATTATATGTGCGTTCTTCACCAAAGAACATAAATTTATCTCCTGTTTTCAGAATAGTAGCAGGCAGACGTTCATCACCTTCCTGATAGGTGTCAAATAACTCTTTGGTAGGATAGAAATTCCCCCAGCCATTGTAGAGTCCCCAGCCTTTATCTTCTAATAACACTCCTGGAAAAATGCATCCTTTGGATGTATTGCTTGCACTGGAAGATACAGACCAGATGTATTCCTTTGACCAGTTATTAGCAATCTTAAATACATCTTCAAATTCAGTGAGTAAGCCATGTTTACCACTATTGATAACCATGTCCGCATATTTCTCTGCATTAGCCCAATCTTTAGCATATAGGTAGGTACGTGCCATATAAGCCCATGCAGCTGTTTTATGTGCTCTGCCATAATCGGCTGGGACATACTCTGAAAAATAAGGAAGTAATTCTGCTGCTTTAGCCAGATCGGCTACTATATATGCATAGTTCTCTCCAACATTTTTAGTACGTGTCACATAGATATTTTCAGGGTTCTCTCTATCCTGAATTGGAATACCTGCCCGATCATCGCCATATCTGTAGGCCAGTTCAAGATGCATAACGGCATGGTTAAAATATGCTTCTCCAAGTATGCGATTCTTTAAAGCCTCATTTGTCATTGTAATATTGGGCACATTGCGGATTACATCATTGCTACGTTTCATTACCTGATAGTGCTTTGCCCAGATAGATTTAGTATCGGATTCGCTACCATCAACTAAAAAGTTTTTAATTTTTTCGGCATTGGCACGAGGTTTTGTGCCGATATCATCACTGGCGTTGTTCAGCCAGAAAAAACCACGACCATACATATCATCATCTGAATACAGATCATATACAGCATTAACACCTGCAATGGCATCTGCTTCGGTTTTCCAGAAAGAGCCTGAAGTTGGTGCTCCCTGGGGGTTAACATCCAACATGTTGCTACAAGAAGTAGCTATTAGTAAAGATGTCAGTAAGGTTATATTTTTTACTATATTATTCATAGGATATATCAATGGAAATACAAGTGCTTTATTAAGTAAGTACTGTCAGATTAGAAGTTTACATCAATGCCAAACATATACACACGCGATACAGGATATAACCCAAGGTCTATACCGTTATTATTCATCCCCACTTCCGGATCCATTCCTGAATAGTTTGTGATTGTAAACAGATTTTGTCCTGTGAAATAAATGCGAGGGCGTACGCCTTTCAGCCATGTAGAAGGAATTGTATAACCCAGTGTCAAACTTTTTAGACGCACGTATGAGGCATCTTCAACATAAAAATCAGATACTCTTCCAAAGTTATTGTTAGGATCAACCACACTTAACCGGGGAATATTGGTATTTGTATTTTCAGGAGTCCATGCATTTTTTATATCAGACAGAAAGTTATAGCTAAAGAAAGTAGCATTTAGTCCCGTATATTTTACTGCATTCAGTACCTTGTTACCACTAACACCCTGGAAGAAAAGATTTAAGTCAAAATTCTTATATCTGAAGTTACCATTCAAACTGTATGTCCATTTTGGGAAGATGCTACCCAGAATTACACGATCATTATCGTTAATAAGACCATCATTATTTGTATCAACAAATTTCAAATCTCCACCTTGGGCTTTAGGTAGTAATCTTTCACCTTTATTGTTTACATAATTAGCTGCTTCATCATCTGACTTAAATAATCCTTCTGTCCGATAACCATAGAATGCATTAAATGGATCTCCGATTCGTGCAATGTTTGACAGCGGCAACTGTCGTACTGTTGAACCCATTGGTTGGGATTTAACATCATCGTACAAGGCCTTCAAGGTATTTTTTACACGCGCTGCATTTGCAGTAATATCAAATTGAAAGTCTCCTTTGGATTTATGATAGGTAAGTCCAAACTCCACTCCTCGGTTTTCCATATTACCAGCATTGATAATCTGGCCTTTAGGTGCACCTGCTGTTCCTGGAAGTGTACGACGAAGAAGCATGTTCTTATTATTCTTAACAAAAAGATCTACAGTAGCTGTAAACTGACCATTTAATAGACCAACGTCTAAACCAATATTCTTCTGCTCAGAACTTTCCCATACCAAATTGGAGTTGGACAATTCATTTTCTGCAAAGCCTAACTGTAAGCTGGGACTTTGACCCATCATAGTCTGTGTTTTATCCAGAGGCAAGCTGAACGCATAAGGTCCTAATTGTCCCAGATTACCAATCATCCCCCAACTTGCCCGTAATTTTAGATTGCTGATCAAAGAGATGTTTTGCATAAAGGGCTCCTGTGAGATAACCCAGCCTGCTGAAACAGATGGATACCATTTCCAACGCTTATTACCTGCCAGTTTGGATGTACCATCACGACGTAAGATTCCTGTTAACAGATATTTATCAGCAAAGGAGTAATTAAGTCGACCTAAATAGGATTCCTGATTTACTTCATATATATCTGAGCTATAAGCAGAGATAGTTTTGGCATTGGTTAGATAACGTTGTGAAGGTGCTTCATTGTCAAATCCTGTTCCAGTTACTGAATAGGATTCGTTTTTCCAATGTTCATATGTATGTCCCAGCAATGCATTTAGTTTATGCTTTTCACCGAATGTATGATCCCACTGTATAGTTTGCTCATTCAGTAGACTTTGAAAAAGTCTATGATTCTGAATTAATTCGTTAAAATCAAAGATTTTACCAGTTTCCAGAACTTTACTATTGAATTGTTTGGAATCATCATTGATACGAGTGTATGCCCAGTTACTACGAAACTTTAAACCTGATATAATATCCCATTCCAGATAAGGGTTGATTAGGAGATTGGATATTGGATTCTTGCTGTCAAGACGCTTAAGGTAGGCTACAGGATTTATAACATCACCATAAGATGCCGGATATTGTTCAGGTACACCACCAAATAGTCCAGAACCATCTTCTCTGTATACCGTTGCATTAGTAGGATAGAAAATAGCACCTATTATTGGCCCTGTGTAAGAACTGAATGTATTGGCTCCTTGTCCGTTTGTAAGAGAGTAGGAAAGGTTCTCACCTATTTTTACCTTTTTATGAAGCTGATGGGAGGAATTTAAACGAGCTGTGAAACGATCGGAGAAAGTATTTAAGAGTATACCTTCATTTTTTCTATAACCACCTGACAGAAAAAATGTACTTTTTTCGTTTCCTCCACTGATAGATGCATTTACATTGTAAATCTTTCCTGTTTGGAAAATTTCATTCATCCAGTTGGTTTTAGTAATGCGGGCATCTGGAAAGGTAGTAAAGGCGGGATCTGCTGCCAGACCTTCATTGCTACGAATCTGATTTACAATGTCTGCACGTTCAGCTGAATTCAATGCACTTAGTGTTTTTCCAACCTGTTGAAATCCCTGCTGATAGTTTATACTTACATTGTATTTGTTAGAGAGTCCTTTTTTTGTTGTAATCAGTATTACACCTCCAGAAGCACGAGCCCCATAGATAGCGGCGGATGCATCTTTTAACACACTCAATGATTCTATATCATTAGGATTGATAGAATTGAAAGGACCCATAAATATTGACCCATCAACAATGATAAGTGGACTTTCACCATTAATAGACCCAATACCACGGATGTTGATAGAAGGTTGAGAGGTTGGGTCACCACCATTATTCATAATGGTTACACCAGGAACAGTTCCTTGTAATACTTCTGCTGCGGAGTTGTAATTGCGGCTGCTTATTTCTTTTGTTGAGATGGAAGATACTGCACCTGTAACCTCAGCTTTTTTCTGTGTACCATATCCAACTACAACTACTTCCATCAATGATTTTACATCATTCACTAGAGTTACGTCTACAGAGGTACGAGTACCAACAGCTACCTCTTCCGATACATAACCAATAAAACTAAAGACAAGAGTTGCATCCTGAGAGGGTACTGAAATAGTATACTTTCCATCTGCATCTGTGATAGAACCGATGTTAGTTCCTTTAACAATAACTGTTACTCCTGCTAATGGTTGATTCTGATCGTCTTTTACTGTTCCTGTTACGGTGATATCTTTTGTACTGGTTTCTGCGTAACTGGTATTTGGAAAAATAACAATGGTGTTATACTTTTCTTCAAATCGTAGTTGAGGAAATTTCTGAAGCATATTCGTTAGCACATCTCCTACTGTAGTTTCGTTGAAAGTTGCCTTTTGTACCTGATAAGAAAGAATAGCATTTTCATCATATGCCAGGTTAACTGCTGCCTTATCTTCAATAATATCCAGTGCATGGGCAAGAGTACCGTCTGGTATGACCATCTTTTTGATCTTCTTCTGTAACATCACCATTTTGGGTGTTGTTGCTGAAGAGATCTGTATGTAGCAGATAGTGAGAATAAAAGATAGACAAGCCAGGCATTGTCGGATTCGGAAAGGGTGTTTCATGATAGTTTGAAAAGGTAAGTAATTGATTTTAAATGAGTTATGTGTGTTTGATATTGGTTTTTGAAGGCAAAAAGATTCCCAGGACGCCTATTAGTGCCTTTTTTCTTAAATAGTATGTTTGTTAAGCTATTTGGTTTTGGTCCGGTATACGTGAATGGTTTTTTCTTTTATCTCAAACCGGATTTTTGGTTGATAACTGACTAGTTGGATAATATCTAATGCTTGATCAAGAGATAGTTTCTGATTTAGTTTTAATGTAAAGTTGCCTTCATTGGTATTAAAGTGGGTTTTAAAGTTTACGCCATAATATTGTTCCAATGTTTGAAGTACTTCTTTCAGAGAGGCATTCCGTAAGAATATTTCCCCGGATGTCCATCGCTTAATCGCTAACGGATCAATATGATCCAATTGGCTGGTATGATTACTTTTTTGTACGATGATACGGTCTGAGGGTGTGAGCAACGCGAATGCTTTGTGGGTATTACCCACTTTTACTTTTCCACTCACAACTGCTACCTGTACAGATGTATTTTGAGGATAAGCAGTGATGTTAAAAGAAGTTCCTAATACGGTGGTAATAATACCAAATGTATTCACTACAAATGGATGAAGTGTATCCCGTTTAACATCAAAAAATGCTTGTCCTTTTAATCTGACTACTCGCTCTTTTTGTACAAAGGGTTCATTATATTCTAGTGTTGTTCCTGCATATAACCAGATCTGTGAACCATCTGGCAACTGGATCTTTTTTATCTGCTGATTGCCTGTTGCTACTATTACCGTTTTTGCAGAGCCATATTGTTGAAAAAGGTATAGTGCAACGGAAGAAACAAGAATGAATGCAGCTGCTATCTTTCCAACAACAGGCCACAATTTGTGGGTTGGTATCTCCTGTCTGGTATGTGGCAGAATGTTTGCTAGTGATTGCTCCTTAAGCAACTCCAATTCTTCTGTATCTGGATCTGTCAGACGTGAATCTGCTTCCAGTATATCCAACCAGTGATGCAGAAGTTCAATCTCTTTCTCTGTACATTCACCTGCCTGAAATTTTTTTACTAACTCTTTAAATACTTTATCGTCCACGAATGAAAACTTATTTTACTTCAAAGACACAGCATTCCTGAGTTGTAACCATTACAAAAACGTGAATTAACAATTTGATAAAACAGGAAATACAGACATAATGTATACGTTGTGTAATGTGGAGACAATAACAAGTATAGGAGCTTTATCTGACAACCAGTTTTTCTCGAAGACGTTTTAATGCGATATTCAATTGATTTCGGATAGTTTGAGGAGCAGAACCTAGTTCGTCTGCGATATCAGTTACAGATAGTCCTTGCAGATAGTGCATTTGCAGTACTTGCTGCATACGGGGAGGGAGTATTTCCAGTAAGGGAAGGATTTTGTCTTTAAATGTGATATCATTAATGGGATCGTCTGGAATAGTATCTGTTTCATCCAGAACTTCATAAAATGCTGCAATCTGTTTTTCTTCAATCTGTTTATCCCGAATGGAATTCAGAATACGATTTTTCAGCCCTCTAAATAGGTAGTATCTTAAGTCTGTTACAAAAGGCAGAGTGGTTGATTTTTCCCAGAGGTCGCTAAAGAAAAGCTGAAGAATATCCTGAGCTTCTTGTTTGTTGTTGAGGGTACGGTAGGCATATAAGAAAAGCGGAGTCCAGTATTTGTCATACAGGATCTGGAATGCTTCCGGATCTGCTTTTCGTAGTTGAGACCAGATTATTGTTTCGTTTTCAACATTGCTCATACACCTCATCAAGAGGAGCAAAGATAAAACTTACAAATCTATCTGATGGGGCCAATAAGTTAACTTATTGTTAAATGAAAATGAATATAAGGCACTGAATAAGGTATGGGATTTAAAATTTGATTTTGAGTCCCATATTTTTCTTCATAGTTAGCAATGCTTCTGCGTTTCCTTTTGCATCATCTACCGGATGATGAGTGTGAGTAGTTTTACGGAGATGCTTAAAGTTCTTGAATGTGTCTTTCTCAAGGCCTTTGTATAAACTTCCCAAATTCTGAGAACTAAAACCAAAAGGGTTGTTGCCTAGAAAATGATGGAAATACCAGCAGATAAACATCCAGTCAAATCCATTGTTATCACTGATAAAGATGGCGCGGTCTGTTGTGTTTTCTTTAATCCAATGAGAAAAATCTGTCATCACTTGTTTGGCTTCCGGAAACGTCAGCGTTTCCTGACGGGTATGTCCGGATACAGTAAGAGCTTCTGGAATAAACTTATCTGAAATAGGACGTAATTGTCCATAAAAAGTTTTATTCAGTAATTCATCAACAACTACTGCTCCAAATGAAATCATAGAGTAATCACCCGGAATAGGGCCATCACTCTCTATGTCTACCATAATATAGGTCATCGCTTCTGCATTTAATGTTATATTCAAAGATAGTACTTTTATAAAAGAAAACGCCTGAGATTTTACCTCAGGCGTTTATCTGATATATTTATGTGTTAGAGTTTAACAAGTCTTAGCGTTTTGACTGTGGTTCCTGTCTGAACCTGTACTAGATATACCCCTTTGACCAGCTTCTGAATATCTACTTCGTTTTCAGATTGGGGATCAGTATATTTTTGCACTGAAAGAATTGCTCCCTTCATATCAATAATTGTAACAGTAAGTTTATCTGAATTGTCCGATAGGAGTAAAGTAACCTTATCTGAATTGACAGGATTCGGAGCCAGTACAAGTTGTTGGACAACTGATTGAATTGATACTGATACCACTTTACTATAGTAAGACTCAGTATTATCATAATCGACCTGTTTGATTCTATAATAATTCTGGCCATTTAAAGGATTCGAGTCTACTAATTCGTATGCTGATATCTGGTTAGTAGTACCGTTTCCTGCTACTTCTGCAATCGCTTCAAATGTTTTGCCATCTGATGAACGTTCAATGACAAAGGACTTATTATTTTCTTCTGAAACTGTTGACCATGTTAATACTACAGTACCATTGACTACTGTCCCTGAAAAACTAATGAAAGTTACAGGCAATGGATTGACAGAACATGTACATACAGTAGCATTAACGGTACCACTATTAGAGTTAAAGGAACTCGCTCCCCCACGGCAGATGTCAACAGTTGCACTGTTACTAGTCCCAAATGTACCTGTGTTTGTCGCATTGCCTGATGGTGCTACTTTAGAACAGGTGACAGGATTTGTATTTCTGACAGTGGCGGAATTGCTAAAATTACCACTTACTTTTACTAATGAGCCAGAGAGATTTAATGTTCCTTGATTAGTGTAGTTACCTGTTACATTAAGCTCTGCATTTGTAAGACTTATGGTATTATTATTTGTGAAGTTTCCGTTAATAGTTACTTTACTTCCTGTTGCTGTTAAGGGGCCATTTGCAGTGACATTGCCATTAAACGTAAGTGTACCTCCAGCTGTAGAGTTAATAGCCCCTGATATATCAATATTATTTGTTACAGTGGTAGTGCCTGCATTATTGTAAGTACCGCCATTGCTGTTGAGAGTTCCTGTGAAGGTACCTGAACTTGTATTATTAAATGTTCCACTATTTACTGTAACAGGAGTATTGGTGATTGAACTGTAATTATTGATTGTACTGGTTCCATCTATTTGGAGAGATGAAGGCCTGAATGTACTACCACTATTATTATTGAAGATAGCTGAACCTGATAGTATAAAGTTTTGATTGGGTTGAAATGTCGCTCCATTATTATTATTAAAGGTTCCTCCACTGAAGTTATCAATTCTGGCAGTAGAAGACCATGTCCCGTTATTGTTAACTACTACACCCGAACCATTTATTGATGTATTGTAAGCTCCGTTCCATGTTCCATTATTTGTAATAGAGGCGTTGCCCGATATATCTCCATTAGTAATGCCATTCCAGATATTATTGTTAGTGAGAGCACCTCCTGAACGTGGTTTACTCATTGTCCCTGTCCATGTACCATTATTGATTATAGCTCCACCTGTAATAGGATTAGTATCAAGATTACCACTCCATGTCGCTCCACTGCTATTCGTAATAGTACCTCCACTAATACCACCCGTAATAGTATTGGCCCAAGTACCATTATTTGTAATATTTCCTCCTGATATATCTCCACTAATACTACCAGTCCAGGTCTTTCCGCTATTGTTTGTAATAGTTCCTCCACTGATAGCACCAGTCATTGGGACATTCCAAGTACCATTATTCGTAATACTACCTCCTGATATAGCTCCACTAATTGTGTTCCAATTACTCCATGTACCATTATTGGTAATAGAGGCTGTACCTGATATCTGACCAGAAATAGCTCCATTCCAAGTACCATTGTTTGTAATAGCTCCTCCTGAATTATTGCCACTGATGGTACCATTCCAGGTTTTTCCGCTATTGTTGGTAATTGTTCCCCCACTAATATCGCCTATCGATCCTGACCAAGTACCATTATTCGTAATTGTTCCTCCTGTTACTCCACCAATAAGTCCACCACTCCACATATTATTATTTGTAATCGTACTCCCTGTGACAATTGGTGTATTGAAAGCTCCTGTCCACGTATTATTATTCGTGACAGCGATACCTCCACTTGGAATAGTTAAGTTTATTGGGCTGTTCCAAACACCTGTGTTGCTGATTCCGGAATTTGCTGGAAAAGTGCCTGTGGTTGGATTAGCTAGAGTAGCATTGATTGTACCTGTATTGTAATTAAAAAATACTAATAACCTTACTCCACTACCAAAATTTAATGTAGAACTATTGGCAAGTGTGCCATAGTTATTTATGATTGGGTTATTTATGTTATTGCCAAAATAGATAGTATTAGAACTGATCGTAACCCCAGAAGCTATACAAATGGTTGTATTATTACCTGTAATATATATATTACGAGAAGTGGAAGCAGTAATACATAAAGTTCCTGAATTTAGAATTATATCCCCATTTGAGGTAGCAGAATTACTTCCATTAATTGTGATTGTACAACCACTCGTACAGCTTTGTCCCTTGGCAACCCAACTGCTTGCTAATAATAGTATAATTAATACTGTATTGATTTTGAGGATACTAGTTGGAGAATAAGGCATAATGCTATACAATTACTGAATACGCAAAAAAAGAGATATAATCTAATGTGAGTGGTACAAGATAGCTGAAAACATAACGGATGTAAGAAATACAAAGAAAACTCTTTTTGATACTTTAATTTACATTTGGTTTTAATACGCTATCGACGTAACATTTTTATCTATATATACGAAGCACATGTAGAGTGTAACTCTATAATTTGAAGAAATACAAGGTCTAATCGACTATTGAAAGGGTTTTAGGTGATGAATGCAGGAAAACTGTCGATGATTTTTGAGTAAGGAAGAATGATTTTTGAAACTTGGAATTAAGTAATTTTTATTTCATTACTATGCATGAATAAAGCAGAAATAAAGAAAGTGTATTCAAAAAACATCTAAAAAATATCAAAGAAGTGAGAACAAAAAACTATCTATGTAACCCTGAAATTTGCACTTAAAGAAGACTGAATAGTATAAGAGCATAATGTCTAAGAAATGGAGCAAGTAGTGCGCCAAATGCGAGAACTCGCAGTGCTTATAGAGTTTAACCTATATTACTTACATAAAGACCTTATGGATGGCTATGTTTTATGGAATTGATAATCAAAGTAAATACTTTATCTATAACATAAAGCTAGGGTATGGTTATTTTAATAGGAATTCTGTTTTTGGGATGTTCAGTATTTTCTTCCAATGGTTCTGCTGCTATACTGTCTACCAGATTTAAGCCTTCTATTACTTCTCCAAAAACAGTATAGTGATAATCAAGATGGGGGACACCACCAATAGTTGTATAAGTCTTCAATTGTTTCAATAGCAATGGATAACCAGTATCTTTATTGATGCTGCGTACACTATCTTCCCGAAATACAGATCCTTGCACAATGTAAAAATCATATGGAGAAGATCCTTCTGATTCATCACGATGTGCCATTGCTAATGCTCCACGTTTGTGAAACCACCGAGGGTCTATTTCGTGAGGTATTTCATAGTTCTCAAGTCCCATACGTCTCTTATCCAGATGTCCTCCCTGAATAACCATAGCTGGAACTATACGATAAAAGTCCGCTGAGTCAAAATAGCCTTTGTTAATCAGACGTATGAAGCTTGCTCTGTGAAGTGGTGTTTTAGTATATAACGCTGCTTTAATAATGCCATAGGGAGTTTCAATACTAATGATGGAATCCTTATGTTCTTCACCATATTGCTTTAATACCTGCTTAACATTGTGTTTTGTAATACGAATTTTGGCAGGGTCTGTTTCTGTTTCCTGTACTTGCTTGGTTTCACAAGATAGCAGAACTCCAAAAAAGGATATCACCAATAATTGAATACAGAATGAAAGTTTCAAAGGACAATTCATATATCATTAGTAGTTAAGAGCAAAACAAATGTAAAAATGACAGATTATCAATCTTCAATAAAGAATATATTGAAAATCAGATTACATATTAACCTAATTACTGAATAGTTTTTCTGACTTCAACTGTAACTACTTCTCTTTGAGAGCTAGGGTAGTATTCGGTGGTGGCAAAAAATAATAAATACGATTTATATAAAAAGCCCATTTGATATAATTCAAATGGGCTTTTGTTTTGATGAATTTACTATACTCTCTTTATTCAAATACTTCGTCACCCAAGCCTTTGTTTAGTTCAATAGATGTTACTTTCAGATCTACAACCTGTGGGCCAAAGGATGTACTTAATAAATAAGGAAACTTCACACCAGAAACTTCTCTGTAATCACCAAAGTTTGTTGTCTGTGTAACTGTCTGACCATTGGATTCGCCAACAAGAATTTGTCTGACCTTTAAACCTGTGTTTATCTCAAAGTATTCCGTTGTTTTACTTCCTCCTGGTAAGGTAAGTTCGATAACGTAGGTATCTGATCCATTAACTTTTTCTATTCCTTTCAGTGTTCTTGTAACTCCAATCTGATCATAATATAACTCTGGGAAAAGAGTGTTCATGGCTTTGGTAGATTCCAGTTCTTTTCCTGTTAACTCCTGTGTATTGCCCATAGCAGAGAAGGTAGCTTTATTTCCATTGGAAACAATTTTTAGTACTTCCATTCCCATACTTGCTATTTTCATGCTCATCTTAAGTTTGTTGGGTGTTTTTTGTTGACGTATCCCTGTCACTTCCATTCCCTGGACTTTGGCACTCATACTAGTGCTAACATCACGTATTTTGATCAACTTTTCTTTACCTCCTATAGCATTTATATAATTTCCAATGACTTTATCTGCAGTTAGGTCTGCCGGAATACTGGAACTGGAGGATGATGCTTCTATCTTATTGCCTTCTGCATCATAATGTATAATCTCTCCAAACTGCTGTAGCTTTGCTTCGAACTCGCTTGTATTACCCACTACAATAATATAGGCATTATCTGGCAGAATATATTTCTTAGCCATTGTCTGTATGTCTGGGATTTTTACAGCTTCGATATTTTTTAGATAATTTGAATAATAGTCCGCTGGTAATTTGTAACGAGCTGTATTCAAAGCAAACCGGGCAATAGTTTGTGGATCCTCCAATGACTGCACAAAAATACCATTTCGGATATTCTTAGTTTGTTTCAGTTCTGCATCTGTTACTACAACATCTCTTATTTTGTGCATCTCACTCAATATCTCTGTGATTGCACTATCAATGACGTTGGTTTTTATGTTCCCACCTGCACTAAAGGAACCCACTAACCTATCATTCTGTAAGGAAGAATAAGCGCCATAGGTATACCCATGTTTTTCACGCAAGTTCTGAAAGAGCCGTCCTGAAAATCCACCATAACCTAAAATATCGTTAGTGATAGAAGCTCTGATTGCATCGGGTGGGCCTGGCTTAAAATCAATCGGATAGGCAATACTAAGAACGGTTTGTACAGCCTCAGGCTTATTAACTACTATTACTTTTGTTTTAGCAGGTACTTTGGGTTGTATATAAGTTGGAGTAGGTACAGTGCCTTGTTTCCAGGTTGAAAAGTATTTTTCAGTTAAGGCTTTAGCTTCTGCTAATGTAATATCTCCGACAAATGCCATATATCCAAGATTAGGTTTGAAATAGGTGGCGTAGTAAGTATTGATTTTGTCAAGTGTGATAGCATCAATACTTTTTTCTGTGGTGATTTCTCCATAAGGATGTTCTTTTCCATATAAGACTACACTTTGCACCTGTTGAAGAATAGACTCTGGCTCGTCTTTGGAAAGTGACAACTCATTTTTCTTTTCTGTTTTGATTTTATCCAACTCTTCTTGTTTAAAGGATGGATGAAGCAACAGGTCTGCCATAATCTCCATCAGTTTGTCCTGATGCTTTTTCAGGCTGCTGCCGTAAGCTCCTGATGAAGAAGTATATAAGGTGGCTCCTAGAAAATCGATCTGTTCATCAATCTGGTCTTTTGTACGGGATTGAGTGCCTGTACGTAACATCTGCCCTGTTATATCCCCCAATCCTGTTACTTCCTTTTCGAGAGGTGGGATATAATCAAGGATCAGATTGACTGCTATACGTGGTAGTTTCTTGTTGGTTACCACAAATATTTTTAAACCATTAGCTAACTGAAACGACTCATATTTACCCAAACGAATTACTGGCGCAGGGCCCGGTGCAGGCCGTTTACTGCGATCCAACTGGGCAAACGTAGTTAGACTGCTTAGGCATATATAGAAAAGAATGAATAACTTTTTCATATCTGAAGGTAGAGTGTAAACAATAATGATTGGTAGGTTGTGTAAGAGAACGAATGCACCCTTTAGTTTCCTTTTTTCTTTTTCTTCTTGGTTTCTTTGGCTGATTTTTCCGGTGTTTGTGCCTGAGAAGGGACAGGCGATTCTGTTTTTGGTTCTGGAGCTACCTGAGGAGCTGGCTTGGATGCGTTAGGTAGATAATACAAAGAAACCCGATTTTCTTTTGTCAGATATTTTTTGGCTACACGCTGGATATCCTCTTTTGTGACTTTGTTATATCGGTCTATTTCTGAGTTAATAAGATTGGCATCACCAAAATACATCTCATAGTTCGCCAGATTTTCAGCAATACCTGTTACAGATCCATTCCGGTTTACAAATTCAGACTCTATCTGATTTTTAAGTTTTTGAAATTCCAGATCACTAATAGGCTCATTTTGTACTTTTGTGATCTCTGTATTCATTGAGGTTTCCAGATCTTCTGGTTTAACTCCCATATTAGCAATACCAAATGCAATAAAGATCCCTGGATGTTCCAGTGCTAATGGAAATGAGCCTACATACAACGCTTTTTGCTGTTTGTCTTTAATTTCTTTGGTAAAACGCGAACTTTCACCACCTGATAATAGAGAAGTGAGTAAGTTAAGGGCATAATAATCTTCTGTTCCCTGAGCTGGAATGCGGTAAGCCTGAATAACAGCCGGTAGTGTCACATTATCGTAAAAGTTGTCACGAATCTCTGCTACCTGAGGTGGCTCATTAGCTTCCGGACGAAATATGGGTTGTGTACCTTTAGGGATTTCTGAAAAATACTTAGCAATAGACTGTTTGGTTTTTTCAATGTCAATATCTCCTGCAATGGACAAAATTGCGTTGTTAGGTACATAAAACTGTTTATAAAAAGCAATAAATTCATCCAGACTAGCTGCGTCCAGGTGTTCTGCTGTACCTATGACATCTGTCTTATAGGGATGTACCTTAAAGGCACGATTCATTGTTTCTGATAGTACTCTTCCATAAGGTCGGTTATCCCGTGTTTGCTTCATCTCTTCCTTGATCACATTTCGCTGTGTATTTACTCCTTCCTGATCAATGCGTGCATGGAGCATTCGTTCTGATTCCAGGTACAGACCCAAATCTAGTTGATTGGAAGGCAATACTTCATAGTAAAAAGTTCTGTCAAATGTTGTATTAGCGTTGAGTTCTCCACCTGCTCCTTCTACAATCTTGGCATATTCACCTCGTCCAATGTTTTGAGAGCCTTCAAATAGCAAATGCTCAAAGAAATGGGCAAAGCCAGTACGTTTGGTATCTTCATTCTTGCTACCCACATGATACATAACTGTTACCGCAATGATGGGTGTGGTATTGTCCTGATGAAGGATAACTTTTAATCCGTTAGGTAGTTCGTATTCTGTGAAATTGATTCGGGTTTGTTGTCCATGTACAAGGAAGGACAAACAGAAACTCACAAACAGCAGAAGTGTTTTTTGCATAGGAGTAAGTGATGTATGAATTTAAATTAGATCTGCAATTTTAACTAAAAAATAGAGTATTACTTTTTGGCAGATAAAATAAAAAGGCTATCCGGTTCATTGTTATCCGAATAGCCTTTATCTAAATTATAAAATGTTATACTTAGAATGCGTAACCGACAGTCAATCCTGTCCGGAACCAGACCGGAAAATTGATAGAAGCAGGAACATTATAATCATCTTCTGTCAGGTCTTGAGTCACAGATAAATGTCCTAAACTGAAGTAAGGTCCAATATAGGCATCAAGTGATATATGATCACTAAAAAGCCACTGTCCACCAATCACACAACCCAGACTAAAAGTTTGTTGTGTGAGTTTTCCATGAATAGTACGTTGTTCTCCATTGATCTCTTTCGTAATATCACCTTTAGCTGAGAAGTTTACATATCGTGCAAATGGGCCAACATAGAATCCGGTTGGAGCGGTTCCGCTAGGATAATAACGAAACTCAGGAGCTACGGCAAATCGATTTAGTTTACCGTTTTCGCCTAATATATCTGTTCCAAAAATGCTTGCTTTTCGGGGAAGAGTATATTGCAGGTTGAGGACCATACTGGTGTTTTCTGACAGTACATGTTCATAAAAAACAGAACCAGTTGTGGTGAACAAGCTAAGCGGATTTATTTTTATGAGATTTTGAGGGTTATCAGAACTTGCACTGCTGGAATATCCGCGACGTTGAGCAAATAGGTTCTGAGTGAAGGATAGCACAACAAGTGTGAATGCAAATACGAAAAGTTTTTTCATAGAGTTTAGAATGATGTAGTGTAATATTACTATAGACCAATGGGTTGACAAAGTTTGTGCCATATTTTCTTTTTTCAAAGTCAGCGGTTTTTAAATTTTTTTTGAAACTATTTTCCCATGATATAACTTTGCGCATGGAACAAATTCTTATTCTTGACTTCGGCTCGCAATATACCCAATTGATAGCCCGCCGGGTGCGCGAACTCAACGTTTACTGCGAAATCCACCCGTTTCATCACATACCTGCTCTTACTCCTGATATTAAAGGTGTTATCTTATCGGGGAGCCCCTGTTCTGTCCGCGATAGTGAAGCCCCTAATCCTGATCTGACATCTTTACTGGGACAGATTCCTGTATTAGGAGTGTGCTATGGTGCACAACTGATGGCCTGGCAGCAGGGTGGTAGTGTAGAACCTTCCCGTACACGTGAATATGGACGTGCCCATTTGGCAAGTCATACGGTATCTCCTCTCTTTAATGGAGTTTCTGAGCATTCTCAGGTATGGATGAGTCATGGTGATACAATTACACAAGTACCTTCCCATTTTAAACTAATTGCCAATACTGAAACCGTTACAGTAGCTGCGTTTCAGGTTGATGGACAACAAACTTATGGGATTCAGTTTCACCCGGAAGTAACTCACTCACTGGAAGGAAAAACTATTCTGAAAAACTTTGTTGTAGATATTTGTGGTTGTAAGCAAGACTGGACTTCTGCTGCTTTTGCCGAGAGTACAGTACAAAGTTTGAAAGAGAAGTTGGGAAATGATAAAGTTGTGATGGGACTTTCTGGTGGGGTAGATTCCAGTGTAGCAGCAACATTGATTCACAAGGCAATTGGTCAGAATCTATATTGTATTTTTGTGGATAATGGATTATTGAGAAAAAATGAGTTTGAAGAAGTATTACATTCCTATCAGGATCTGGGCCTGAATGTGATTGGTGTAGATGCTAAAAAAGAATTTTATGCAGCACTAAGCGGTTTGACAGATCCAGAAGCAAAACGCAAAGCAATTGGACGTACATTTATAGAGATATTTGATGCAGAAGCACATAAAATTCAGGATGTAAAATGGTTGGGACAGGGGACCATCTATCCAGATGTTATTGAGTCTGTATCGGTAAAAGGGCCATCTGTAACCATTAAGTCGCACCATAATGTAGGAGGCTTACCGGAAAAGATGAAGCTGAAGATTGTAGAGCCATTGAATGCCTTATTTAAAGATGAAGTGCGTGAAGTAGGGCGTCAAATAAATATTCCAACTAATATTTTGAACCGTCATCCATTCCCTGGTCCTGGGTTAGGTATCCGTATTCTGGGAGATATTACTGCCGAAAAAGTACAGGTATTACAGGATGTGGATTCTATATTTATCAATGGCCTGAAAAAACATAATCTGTACGATTCTGTATGGCAGGCTGGCGCTATCTTGTTGCCTGTGCAATCTGTGGGTGTGATGGGGGATGAACGTACCTATGAAAATGCAGTAGCATTACGTGCCGTAACGAGTGTGGATGGTATGACTGCAGACTGGGCGCATTTACCTTATGAGTTTCTGGCAGATGTTTCCAATGAAATCATTAATAAAGTAAAAGGTGTGAACCGGGTTGTATATGATATATCTTCCAAGCCACCTGCTACTATTGAATGGGAATAGGATTTACATAATATAATAAAAAATGCGCGTAGGGACCGCGCATTTTTTATTATGATATATGAATTTACTTATTGCTTCTGACAGAGGTAAATGATTTCGTCCTTTGGTAATGCATACCGGCCTACCTGATCTTTAGGCAAATCCATTACGAAACGATCTTCTTTTACAACAAAGCCTGCTTTTGTCAGCCGCTGTGCATAGTCAAGGCCATATAGGCGCTGATGATCATCCTGCCAGTAATATTTTTCACGATCTGCAGGTGTATTGATTGCTGGATCTTCCAGCGTAGTAGCACGTGTAGTATCCATAGGACTCTGAATAATAGCCCATCCGCCCGGTTTTAATACCCGATGCAATTCACTCATGGCCTGAATATCGTTATCAACATGTTCCATCACATGATTGCAAAAAGCTACATCAAATGTATTGGCATCAAAAGGAATCTGGTGTATATCCATTTTGACTTTTGCTAAAGGAGACTCAATATCGGCAGTAATGTAATCTAGATTTTTCATTGATTCAAACCGATTAATGAAGCAATGTTCTGGTGCTACATGCAATAATTTTTGGGGTGTCTTAAAGAAATTTGTTTGTCGTTGCAGATACAACCACATAAGTCTATGCCTTTCCAGAGCCAAACAACTGGGACATAAGGCATTCTCCCGTGGATTGGTCCGTCCATATGGTAAAAATTTTCGAAAATGACTCTCACACACAGGACATTCTACTTTATTGCCAATATAAAATATAGCTACAATTTTCATAGCAAAATGGCTAACCAACTGTAGATATTTACGGGGAATGTGACGAATTACGAAACTGATAATGTATTTCACTGAAGTGCTTTTTTGCGGAACGAAATAAAACTATTTGGCAAAGATAGTATTTTTTCAGATGTTTACCTTTTGTGAAGGTTCCGACTAATTTAGTGGAACATGTTTAATTATCCCATTTACTCAAACTTATGAAAAAAACATTTGTTTATTTGTCTACCTTTTTGGTGGTGTTGATTTGTAGTTTTTCCGCTCAGGCACAATACGCAAAAGGTGATTTGTTAATTAATCCAGGCATCTCTTTTGGAGGTTATTATTCCGGGTATGCGGGTACTTATACTGGTATTCCGGGACTTTCTGCAAATATTGAATATAACGTTACTGATAATATAGCGGTGGGTGGCTATCTAGGATTTGTTTCCCGCTCTTATAACTATACTGGTTATAAATATCGTTGGTCAAGTTTTGGTTTTGGAGGTAGAGGTGTATTCCATGCTACAGAAGTATTAAATGATGCTTTTAATGGAAGTATGAATTCCGAAAAACTGGATATTTATGGTGGACTGTCTTTAGGCTATGAAACGTACTCCTGGAGTGGTGATAACTCTGCTTATTACTCAGGATATTCAAGTGGTCAGGTAGTTTTGGGTGGTATTCTAGGTTGTCGGTATATGTTCAATCCTGCAATTGGTGTATTTGGAGAAGTTGGTAGAGGTGCATTTGGTGCTCTTACACTAGGGGTATCATTTAAATTGTAATTATTTTGTTTTATTGATAGTGAAAAGCCGGAAATTTTCCGGCTTTTATTTTTTTATAGCCTCCTCTGTATTGATTTTTAGGAAATGATCGTTGATCTATTTGTTCAATCTTTGCTACTTTGCTTTAGATTATCTACATCCTAATTTTCAAACAAACCATGAAGCAATCTTTTTCTTTACATGTAGTTCCAGCTGTAATTGCTTTAGTATTGGCTACAACCGCTTGCACCAGTTCCCACATCAGTCAGAAAACCTCTGCTAATCCAACTACTATCATCAAACAAGAACCTCAGGTAATGGGATCTGAGCAGATAGTTGTTGCAGGTGCTCAAACTTCACAGGAAGAAACAACTTTTAGTGCTTCTGAAATATATACGAAGGCTGCACAATCAAAGACTGAAAAGCAGGAAGAACTATTAGCTGATGTATCAATTGCAACTAAGCCAGTAGATGTACAGAGTTTGCGTGAACAGCTAAAGCATCAGAAAATGGGCTTTGCTAAAAAAGCAATGGTGAAGGCTGTCTTGAAAAAAGTTGAAAAGATGCAAGCCAAATCGCCTGAAAAACAGCTAAAAGGTAAGAAGATGGGTGGTGTACCGGAAGAGTATAAGCTTCCTTTTATTATAGGTGCTGTGGGATTGGGACTAATAATAATAGGTGCACTTGCCATCGCACCTGCTATATATACATTAGGCGCAATTGCATTAGTAGGTGCTATCGTTTGGGTTGTATTAATCCTGGCGGAAGTAATCTAACTCTGTTATTTAAGAAATTTTTTGAGCCGGATATAAAATGATCCGGCTTTTTATTTTTGCCTATGCAAGATCAGAGACAAGTTGCCGAGACAATTTTTAAGTATGCATTAAAGGCTGTTGAACCTGCTCAATTAATAAAGAGAGCTATCAGGATTGATAGACATAGATTACATTGCTTAGATGATATTGTTGAACTACAGGATTTCAACAATATATATGTAATAGGAGCAGGAAAGGCAAGTGCTCCAATGGCTGCTGCTATGGAAGAAATAATAGCTGCAAAAATCTCCAGAGGGGCCATAACTACTAAATATGGACATGCTACTCCCTTACAATATATAGTTACAACTGAAGCCGGGCATCCGGTTCCAGATGCAAATGGTTTGAAAGGAACTGAAACCATAAAATCCATTCTAGAAAGTGCAACAGAAAATGATTTGGTTATCATATTGTTGTCAGGCGGTGGGTCTGCTTTGCTCGCTGATATTCCTTTGGGTTGTACATTATCAGACATACAGCAATGCAATGAACTATTACTGCAGTCTGGAGCAGATATTGTAGAGATTAACACTGTGCGAAAGCACTTATCTACTGTGAAAGGCGGGCAGTTAACCCGAATAGCCTATCCTGCAAAGATGATTACACTGATTCTTTCAGATGTACTGGGTGATCCGCTGGATACCATTGCTTCCGGCCCCACTGTTCCTGATCCGACAACATTTGCCGATGCCTGGGAAGTATTGGAAAAATACAAGCTGCTAAACAAAGTTCCGGATTCTGTGTTAATATATCTGACAGAAGGGAAGGCTGGAACATATCAGGAAACTCCCAAAGCTGGCGACAGGATTTTTGAAAGGGTTTCAAACTATATTATTGGTAGTAATCATCTGGCTCTTGCTTTTGCCAGAGAGAAAGCAGAAGAGTTGGGTTATACTGTTGAAATCTATTCAGAGCAGTTGAAAGGAGAGGCTAAAGAGGTTGCAAAGACAATAGTTAGTTATGCGAAAGAAGCTTATAAAGATAAGAGTAAACCCAAACCCTATTGTATACTAGCGGGAGGTGAAACAACAGTGACTATTCTTGGCAATGGTTTAGGTGGCCGTAATCAGGAACTGGCACTAGCTGCTGCAATTGAACTAGAGCATCAGGCTGGAATTACATTGTTATCGGCAGGGACAGATGGGACAGATGGACCCACAGATGCAACAGGAGCAGTAGTGGATTCAACTACTTTATTTCAGGCCATCGAATTGGGAATTGATGGAAATGTTTATCTAAAGAATAATAATTCATATCATTTCTTTCGACAGGTTGGAGGGCATCTCATTACAGGACCTACCCAGACCAATGTAATGGATTTAATTATCGTGTTGATACATACCTGAATGAGAAAATAATGTCATAGGCATAACTATTTCTGTTTTGGATGGATAAAGAGATCTCAAAAAATATCAAATTTGCAGCGTAGATATTAGCTTACTTATGGAATCATCAGAAAAACCTGTCGATATAAATTCTATTCACATTGATAAAGATAAAATGGCTGAAAACCCTGGTTTGCTGCCATTCGCACATACAGTAGGTAGTGCAGTAATAAAACCTGAAGATACAGGTAAAATCAAAGGTCGTGCAGTGACTGCTATGCGTCAACAGACTGAGTTGCAGTTGGCACAAATTTATCAGCAGATGCAGCTGTTGGCAGAACAGGCAAACCGTATCAAACAGCGAGTAGATATATCCGAACGAATTTATACAGCAGCTGTAGGATTTGAGCCTCTGATAGGACAAACATATTATCTCTATCAGCGAAAAGATAACACAGATGTACTATCTTTAATAGCACCTGGAGAGTGGGGAAGAAGCAAGCCTTTTCAGAAATATATTGCTAGAGTGACTATGCTGGCTGATCATACATGGGATGTAGAGTATAATCCGGAAGAAGCAAGCTGATTTAATTTAATTAGCGATGTTCTTCATAAAAAATCGGTCTGACTGATTGTGCTAGCTGGTTATATTCTGACTCTGTCAGACTTGCTCCACTCTGAGCTTGTAAACAGGCTTTTAACTGGTCCATCGTCCGAATTCCTGTTACGGCGGTAGTAACAGCCGGATGATGTTTCGCAAATTGGAAGGCTACTGCTGTGGCTGTTCGGTTGTTCTGACTTAGTGAATGAATTGCTTCCGCTGCTTTTTTTACTTCATCTGCCTGATAACTTAAATAAGAAGTAGCAGGTTTGTTAATTAGTAACCCTTTAGCCAGGCTACCTCTGACCAATACACCAATTGAATGTTGGTGCAGTAAATCCAGGCAGGCCTCTTCTGGTCGTCGGTCAAGAAGACTATACTGCATCATGACACTAGTGATAGAAGACCGCTTTACATATTCCCGAATTACATTGGGACGTATAGAAGAGATGCCGTAGTGGCGTATTTTGCCTTGTTGTTTCAGTTGTTCGAATGCTTCAATAGTATCATCAATTGGATCTTCTATCATACCACCATGCAACTGATACAGATCTATATAGTCTGTTTGCAGACGTTTTAAACTTTCTTCTACTGCTTCCAGAATATAGTTTTTACTTGGATTCCAGTCCCAGGTACTGCCATCAGGTCTCCATTGATTGCCTACCTTTGTTGCAATGTATACCTGTGATCTTCTATCTTTTAACGATTTACCAACCAGGCGTTCATTTTCTCCCTTATCATACAAATCCGCAGTATCAAAGAAGTTGATCCCTTGTTCATGAGCATAATGCAGAATCTGATCTGCATCCGATTGACCAGGACTGAGTGACATACAGCCAAAGCTAAGTGTGCTTACTCGAAGATCCGATTTTCCAAGCTGTTGATAATGCATGGTATAAGGAAAAAAATGTTAGAGGATAGGTGAGCTAGCCATTTCGGTTTTAGCCAGATACTAAAAAACAGGGATCTTTAGAAAAAGATCCCTGTTACAATTATGGCTGACTTTGCGGTGCAGGTTGTATGGGTGTTAGGGTATGTTCTCTACGGTTTTTTACTATGTCACATGCTAAATAAATAGCTTCGCGCATAGACGTTTCGTCTGCTATATTCTTTCCCGCAATATTATAAGCTGTCCCATGATCCGGAGATGTGCGTACCATAGAGAGCCCGGCCGTGAAGTTTACTCCATTTTCAAATGCAATTGTTTTAAATGGAATCAGACCCTGATCATGATACATGGCTAAAATGCCATCATACTTGCGGTAATTGCCTGTACCAAAAAATCCATCAGCAGGCAGAGGACCATAGACCAAAGTTCCTTTGTGTTTTAATTCACTAATCACAGGTGCAATGATTTCCTTTTCTTCCATTCCCAGTAAGCCATCTTCTCCTGCATGCGGGTTCAAACCCAATACTGCAATTTTAGGCTTGGCAATACCAAAATCCTGGCGTAGGGAATGTTCAAGTAATTTTATTTTTTTTGTAATAAGATCTTTGGTAATAGCAGGTTTTACTTTTTCCAGAGGTATGTGTCCTGTTGCTACAGCTACACGCAGTTCCGGGCTAACCAGAAACATCAGGCTATCTGTACTTCCAAATTCATGAGCAAAATATTCTGTGTGTCCAGGAAATTTAAAAGCATCATTTTGAATCGTATGCTTATTAATAGGTGCTGTTACAATGGCATCCAGCATATTGTTCTTTAAATCTGCAACTGCTGTTTTCAATGCCAGATAAGCCGCGTTACCTGCTTCAGGAGTAGCCTTGCCTGGCTCAATTTCCAAATGTTCTTCCCAACAGTTGAATACATTAACCCGCTTGTGAATCAACTGATCCATAGTGCGAATGGAGTGAAGCTGAATTTCTTCCAGATTAAGTAATTTCCGGTAGCGTGACAAAACTTTGACAGACCCATACAATACGGGAGTACATACACGGCTGATTTGCCCTCCTGCCAGTGCCTTTAATGTAACTTCGGGTCCAACTCCATTAAAATCGCCCAGTGTGATTCCAATAACAGGTTTATGTTCAGACATGAATACAATAAGAAATGTGTAAATAATAACCTCTTTTAAGCGCCCGTGTTTGACCGTACAACTTAACACCTCAAAAATACGTGCCTTTTTGGTTTTTAGAAACGTATTTTATAGAAAGGAGGTTTCTCTGACAAAAAAGTATAGTATTTTTGGGATGATTTTATAGAACAGAACAAAATCCCCTATTGTATTTTGAACGTTAAACCTAAAAAACATCTTGGACAGCACTTTCTGCTGGATACCAACATTGCAAAAAACATCGTAGATGCCCTGACCGGACATAAAAACTATGAGGTAGTATTGGAGCTAGGACCTGGAACAGGCGTCTTGACTGATTTTCTGATAGAAAGGAAGGACATTGATTTTCACCTTTGTGAGATTGATAGAGAATCAGCAACTTTTTTGCGTAAAAAGTATCCTGCTCTTTCTTCAAAACTTATTGAAGGCGATTTTTTGCAACTTCGATTGGATAGCCTTTTTAATAAGCCTTTTGCCCTAATTGGTAACTTTCCCTATAATATCTCCTCACAGATATTTTTTAAGGTATTGGAATACAAAGATTCTGTACCTGAAATAGTCTGTATGCTGCAAAAAGAGGTAGCACAACGCATTGCTTCTCCTCCGGGAAACAAGGATTATGGAATACTTAGTGTGTTTTTGCAGGCGTATTATACTATTGAGTATCTCTTTACCGTTCCTCCTCATGTATTTGATCCCCCACCCAAAGTACAATCAGGTGTAATTCGTCTCAGACGAAACGAAGTAGCTGCTCTGGAATGCGATGAGGCACTGTTTTTTAAAGTGGTGAAACAAGGTTTTAATAATCGGCGCAAAACACTTCGAAACTCGCTGAAACCACTGGGGCTATCACCTGAATTACTGGAAAATCCTTTATTAGACAAACGTGCCGAACAACTTTCTGTAGCAGATTTTGTTTATCTGACACAGCAGTTTAGTGCTATGCAGTAAACCATCTTCAGATCAATACGAGTTATTTGCATTTTTTTAACACAAACTTAATTTTATAGACTTAAAAATTAGACAAAAAATAGTTTTTTTACCTGGAAAAAATTCTGTGTTACTATCATTTGTATGGATCTTCCTGTAATTTTGCAGCCGAAAAATAGTTGCTGAATGTGGCATGATTCATGAGGACCACTATGGTAAAACAGAATCAGAATACATTGGGTAATCTGTTGGTTTATTCATTTATCACCCTTATCTCTTTCTCTTTGCATGGCATTTGAACTGACGCAAGATTATCTGGACCTATTGATAGATGCAATAGAAACACATGATGATGATTTTTTGCGTCAGGCAATGGACGAGTTATATCCGGCAGATATGGCAGCTCTTCTGTATGAGTTTCCTACAGATGAATATGCACAATATATCATAGCCATTCTGGATGAAGAAACCGCTGCTCAGGTAATTAATAATCTGGCTCCAAACTGGCGGGAAGATTTTCTTAAAGCGTTTTCAACAGAAACCATTGCACAGTTCATCTCTTATCTGGATTCAGATGATGCAGCCGATATTCTGAATGAGCAGCCAACCCGTACCAAAGAAGAGGTACTGGCTTTGCTGGAAGATCGGGAAAAAGCAAGATATATTATTGACCTATTACATTATGAGGAGGACACAGCTGGTGGATTAATGGCAAAGGAGCTTGTAAAGGCCAATATCAAATGGACGGTAACACAGACGGTAGATGAAATCAGAAGGCAAGCAGAGAAAGTAGAGAAAGTGAACTCTGTTTATGTAGTAGACGATAACAATGTATTAAGAGGAAGGGTATCACTGAAAAAAATTGTATTGTCACGTGTATCGACAAAGGTGGCAGATATCTATGAGGATGATGTTGTATCCGTTGATTCTCACCAATCTGCTGAAGAAGTCGCTGATATTATGCAACGTTATGATCTGGAATCTGTACCGGTAGTGAATGTGAATGGTCGGTTATTAGGTCGGATTACCATCGATGATATTGTCGACGTAATTACCGAACAGGCAGAACAGGATCGGCAGGCAATGACGGGTTTGTCAGGTGGTATTGAGGAAGATGATACAGTATGGGCTTCTGTAAAGGCTCGCTTGCCCTGGCAGATTATAGGAATGGCAGGAGGATTGCTGGCCGCCTGGCTAACAGACATGATAGGTAAACCCGTGTTGGGGGCAGTAGGGGCATTGGCTTATTTTATGACACTAATTGCAGGCACAGGTGGAAATGTAGGTGTACAGTCTTCTTCTGTCATTTTGCAAAGTCTGGCAAGTCCATCTGTAGTTGAGCAGAGTGTGATTCGACGTTTGTTGAAGGTGTTTAGTATTGGGATGCTGAATGGCGCTTTGTTGTCTATGGTTTTATTTCTGGTCATTTATGGTGCTACCCGTGATCTGAAATTATCTATTGTAGTTTCAATTTCTATTTTAGCGGTTGTACTGCTGGCCTCATTTATGGGAACAGTAACTCCGTTGGTACTGGATAGATTTGGTGTGAATCCTGCTGTTGCTTCTGGGCCTTTTATTACAACAGCAAATGACTTGCTGGGGTTAACTGTATATTTCTTTACTGCAAAGTTGTTATATAGTTTGTAGAGAGTATTTCAATACAAGAGATGAAATCTTTATAACCCTCTACCTAGAGGGTTTTTTATTTTAAAAACCTATTATTTTTGCAGCTCACTAATTTATGACCATGCAAATACTTGTTATAGATAAGATGCATGCCTCTCTGCTTCCAATGTTGGGAGAAAAAGGATATGCTGTAAATTATCAACCAGATATCAGTCGTGCTGAAGTACTGGAGACTATAAGCAATTATGAAGGAATCATAGTCCGTAGTAAAATGCAACTGGATGAAGCATTTCTCGAACGGGCTACAAAGCTAAAATTTATTGCTAGAGCAGGAGCAGGGCTTGATCAGATTGATGTAGACGCTGTCTTAAAACGAGACATCCAACTATTCAATGCTCCGGAAGGCAATCGGGATGCTGTAGCTGAGCATGCAATGGGTATGTTACTTTCGCTGATGAATCACCTAAGCAGGGCTGACAGACAGGTCCGGAGTCTGGTATGGGATAGGGAAGGGAATCGGGGTACAGAACTAAAGGGAAAAACAGTCGGAATTATCGGATATGGGAATACAGGACATGAGTTTGCCAAACGTGTAAAAGCCTTTGGATGTAATGTGCTGGCTTATGATAAGTATCTGAAAGATTTTTCAGATGAATGGGCACAGGAGAGTACTCTGGAAGAAATCTGTGATCAGGCGCAGGTTGTTAGTTTGCATGTACCGTTGACTTCCGAAACTAATCGGTGGTTTAATGAGGTGATGTTTGATAACTTCCGTCATTCTGTTTTCTTCATCAATACATCTCGTGGTGAAGTAGCTCCTTTCGTTGCTTTGCAGGCTGCTATTGAGAAAGGCAAAATACTGGGGGCTTGTCTGGATGTATTGGAGAACGAAAAGTTGAAAACACTTACTTCTGAACAACAGTCTGCTTTTGCTTACCTGGCACAATCAGATAAAGTATTGTTTTCCCCCCATGTTGCTGGCTGGACGCATGAATCCTATGTAAAGATCAATGAGGTGCTGGTGCATAAGATTTCGGGTACATTTCCACTATCTGTCAGTTCAAACCTGAAAGAATAAGCCTGAACCGTTGTATCCCAAAAAAATATACTATTTTGCAGAGCAAAGGATATTGATACTCTTTGTTCTTATTATTTATTGTCCCCTATTTATGGATATTACATTTTCGCTTACTCTTGTTTTTATTATAATTACTGTACTGGCCTCTTTATATGCATGGCAGCGTCCTGATATAATGGAAAAGTGGATGATGAATCCGTATAGGGTAGCACATCGAAAAGAATATAGTCGTTTTATAACATCCGGATTTATCCACCAGGATGGTATGCACCTGTTGTTTAATATGATAGCATTGTTCTCATTTGGTGTACAGATGGAAGAAAAAGTCTTCTCTGTTTTATATCCAGGTGCGGGGCTTACATTGTTTGGAATACTATATATAGTTGGAATCATTGTTTCGGATATACCCACCTATCTGAAATATAAGAACTATTCCTATTATAACTCGCTGGGCGCGTCTGGAGGGGTATCTGCTGTAGTTTTTGCATTTATTTTATTTAACCCTCAAGCTAAGCTGGGATTCATGTTTATTCCAATTCCAATACCAGCATTTTTATTTGGTGCTTTATACATGCTTTATTCTGTATATATGTCAAAAAGAGGAGGCGACCATATTAACCATGATGCTCACTTATGGGGGGCTTTGTTTGGAATTGTGTTTAGTGTAATCGTTTATCCTCCTGTCGTAAATTTATTTATGAGTCAGATTTTAGGAGGAAGTATTTAGTGATTTTTAGGTAATATAATACAATCTTAACGTATTACATTACCTAAAATGTTGGCAATCTGCCTTTCGATTTCTTTGTATTGTTTCTGAACACGAAGCAATTGCAGTTGTTGATTTATATCTTTGGTAGCCTGAATGGCCTTGAAATTTTCTGCAATTTTATCCCGTACCACTTCCTGTTTCAGGCGCAATACCTGGTTATAGGTTTCTTCCAGCAGGTTATCACTTTCGTGTGCTACTCGAATATCAAATTTATTAAACCAGTTATCACTGATAGTATATTTTTCAGTTAGCATTGTAATCGTCATATCCTGTATCTGAGGATCTGGATGTCGTAGAAAATCTTCACTTTTCAAAATTCGACCATTCATCCACTCAGACCGAAATATATCCAGTACCTGTTGATAAAGAGGCGTTTGAAACGCAATATCCTCTAGCTCTCTCATTACAAAATCACATACAGTATCTTCAGTACCTTCCAATACCTGATCGCCATAATGAAGTATCAACCGAATCACCCCTTCTTCCCGATAACTCATAGATGAGCGACTATGATCCGTTACTTTACTTCCAGTTTCAACCGCATAGGTTTCTTCTGGTGCAAATGAAACACCTTCTGGTAACTGATCTTCAAATGAATGATACGATTCAGGAGGATAAGAGTCAGGGGGCGGTGTCTGCTGTTTTTCTGTACGCTTCTGATAATCTACTCTTTCCTTCTTGATCAGAAAGTTTTCTTCTGTGATCAGGGTTTGTTCGTCTACATCCAGCAAATGGGCAATTTGTCGGCGAAATACAGAACGTTGAATAGGATCTGGAATCTTAACATTGCTGGCTACCATCTCCTTAATAACCTCTGACTTCCGATATGGATCATTCTGAATTTCTTTGGAATAGAGTTTGACTTTAAACGTGATAAAGTCCTGACTGTTATTTTTGACAAACTCCTGAAACGCTACAGATCCCACTTTACGGACGTAGCTATCCGGATCATCATTATCCGGGAAGATAACAATCTTTACATTCAGCCCTTCTTCCAGTACCAGATCAGTTCCGCGTATAGAGGCTTTGATACCAGCTGCATCACCATCATACAGCATCGTAACATTTTTGGTGAATCGGCTGATTAACTGAATCTGTTCTTTTGTCAAGGATGTCCCTGATGATGCCACAACATTTTGGATACCTGCCTGGTGCAGGGAAATAACATCCATATATCCTTCAGCCAGATAGCAGTTATCAACCTGACGAATGGCATTTTTGGCCTGATAGATGCCATACAGGATGCGACTTTTGTGATAGACTTCTGTTTCGGGAGAGTTCAGGTATTTGGGCTGATTCTTATCATTGGTCATGATCCGGGCACCGAATGCGATTACTCGACCTGACAAATTATGAATTGGGAAAATTACCCGATCCCGGAATCTATCGTATTGTCTCCCTTTGTCATTGACAATAGTCAGACCTGCCTTTTGGAGGATATCCAGATTATAGTGTTTGCTTAACGCTTCTTTTGTAAAGGCATCCCAGGCAGATGAACTATAACCCAGATCAAATGCATCAATAGTTCCATCTCGCAGATCACGTTCTTTGAAATACGACAGACCAATAGCCTGCCCATCCGGTGTTTGTAGTTGCTGTTTAAAAAAGTCCTTGGCAAAATTTAATGCGATATACAAGCTATCTATTTCATTTTGTCGCTGGGTTTCTTCAGGAGTATACTCAACTTCAGGGATTTCGATGTTATATTTTCGAGCAAGATGTCGTAGGGCTTCTGCAAAACTTACCCCCTCAATGTCCATGACAAACTTGACAGGATCACCTGATTTGCCACAACCAAAACACTTATAGATACCTTTTGCAGGAGATACGGCAAATGAAGGGGTTTTCTCATTATGAAACGGGCAACAGGCAATCCAGTTGCTTCCTCTCTTTTTTAGCGAAACATAATCTCCTACTACATCCAGCACATCTGCTGCCTGCTGGATTTGCTGCACAAGTTCATTCGGTATCCGCATACAACTCCGAAATTCAGTAAATAAATGGATTATTCTCTTTTGTAAGTTGCAAGATACTGATTTTTTCAGTGTTTTGCGTTGAAAATTGATTTTTGGAATCGGGTCACAAAGTAGAAGGCAAAGACAAATCTGAGGTAATCTATTACTGCTTCTACTTACAAATTGCGATTTTATTGCAAGTTTCCTTACAATTTATTGCAAAAACATTCTTCCTGCACCTAACTTTGTCACGTGTTGAGGATTTTTTCTGGATAATTTTTGTTATCCTTCATGACAATGTCCGACATTCAATTGAGGCATACTAGCTTTTAAGATTTCCTATTAACCAAACATCATTACTATTTGTTGATTCTCCCATGGGAAGCATGACCATTACCAAAGAAATAATACTAGAGGCATTGAGTACAGTGCAGGAGCCTGACTTGAAACGCGACCTGGTGTCTCTAAACATGATTCAGGATGTTGAATTTGGAATCAATCAGGTTCGTTTTACAGTAGTATTGACAACACCTGCCTGTCCGCTAAAAGAAAAAATCCGGAAGGATTGTGAAGATGCTATCAAAAAGGCAGTAGGAGAGGATATTGATGTTCAAATCAAAATGATTGCAGATGTAACTTCTACACGATTGAATGGTCCTGTATTACCTGGGGTAAAAAACATTATTGCGATTGCATCTGGTAAAGGAGGTGTAGGTAAGTCTACAGTTACCTCTAATCTGGCTATTGCCTTGTATAAGCTTGGTGCCAAGGTAGGTCTAATTGATGCTGATATTTATGGCCCTTCTGTACCAACTATGTTTGATACAGAAGATATGAAACCGCAGGTTACTCAGAAAAATGGCAAAAACTATATTATGCCTGTTCATCAGTATGGTATAAAGCTGCTATCAATGGGTTTTTTAACTGGAAAAGCAGATGAAGCGGTTGTATGGCGTGGACCTATGGCAAGTTCTGCCCTGAAGCAGTTTATTACTGATGTAGAATGGGGTGAACTGGACTATCTGTTAATTGATCTTCCTCCCGGAACCAGTGATATACACCTGACACTAGTACAGACAGTACCAGTTACGGGAGCTATTATTGTAACTACTCCACAGAAAGTTGCTCTGGCTGATGCTCGTAGAGGATTGTCTATGTTCAAACAACCTGCTATCAATGTACCTGTATTAGGAGTTGTAGAGAATATGGCTTATTTTACGCCTGCTGAGCTACCTGATAATAAGTATTATATCTTTGGCAAGGATGGAGGCCGACAACTGGCTGAACAATATGATGTTCCATTACTGGGACAAATTCCGTTGGTGCAGAGCATCCGGGAATCCGGAGATGCTGGCAAACCAGTTGTTATGACAGACCAGGTGTCTGGACAGGCATTTCGGGATCTGGCAGAAACACTTGCACAGCAGGTATCTATCCGCAATGCAACGTTAGATAAAACAAAGCCTGTGGAAATCAGAGTGTAAGCCTGAGTAATGTGCTAAATTATTCCTTTTATGAAGTCGCAGGAATCATATATTGATACTCAGTGTCCTATATCTTTGGAAAATAGAGAAGTGTTAATAAATGGATACATTGCACAAAATAATTATATTATATATCTTTGCTAATATTACAAGACAACAATGATGCAAGATACATTAGACGCACGGGTAGAGCTGGCTTTAAACTCGATCCGACCTTATTTAGAAGCTGATGGTGGTAATGTTCGTATAATCGAAATTACTGACGAGAAAGTATTGCGGCTGGAAATGTTAGGTAATTGTGGGTCCTGTCCTATGTCAGCGATGACATTAAAAGCAGGAGTAGAAGAAGCAATTAAACGCGCTGTACCTGAAATTACAGGTGTAGAAGCAATAAATGTAACACTACTTGACTAATACTCATTTGACGACAAATAGAAAGACGTGTTGGGATACCTGACACGTTTTTTTGTTTGTTCTGTTTCCTACTGTAATTATATGGCGGACTTATTGCCTATTGTATGGCAGTCTCTGGCAGTTTATCTATTTATCATTCTGGCAATTCGTCTGTTTGGGAAAACAGAACTGGCACAATTATCTGTTGTCGATCTGGTATTTATTCTTCTGATCAGCAATGCAGTGCAAAATGCCATGGTTGGAAGCAATAATTCATTAAGTGGAGGGCTGGTTGCTGCGGGTACGCTGTTTATTGCTAATTTTGTTTTAAAGTTTGTTTTATTCCGGTTTCGGTCTGTAAGTAAATTTGTCGAAGGGGAGTCAATTATGCTGGTGTACAATGGTCAGGTTAAGAAGCAGAATTTACAAAAAGCGCATCTGACTTTAGACGAATTAGAGGCTGCTGCCCGAGAGCATGGAGTGTCAAGCCTGGCAGAAGTGAATCTGGCTGTTCTGGAAGTAGATGGCAACATCAGTATTTTGTCTGATAATTTCAAATATCAGTCCCGGCGTAAACGAAAACACAATACCTTTAACCAGATGTCGTAAGACTGTGTGATAAGGTTTGTTATTTGTATATTGTTCGTAATCAATAATTACTTATATAAATGCTTAAAGTAGGTATCATTTTTGGCGGACCATCTCGGGAAAGAGAGATCTCATTTGCTGGTGGACGTACTGTATATGACAATTTGAATAAAAGCTTGTTTGAGCCTGTTCCTATTTTTGTTGATAGCCTCGGCAACTTTATTCTGTTAAACTGGGAGTTTATCTATAAAGGTACAATCCGCGATTTTTATCCTCCTGTATCTGCATTACCTGCCTCTGCACATGGATTTCAGATCTACCTGGAGTCGTTTGGGAAGTTATCAGAAGAGGAACAGGATAGAATTATCTCACAGGTTGGAAAAAAGGTAGAGCCCAAAGATTTTGCGAACCTGTTTGAATTTGCCTTTCTGACACTACACGGACCTGCCGGCGAAGATGGAAGTATTCAGGGTTTGCTTGAATGGTACGGTATTCCGTATAGTGGGTCAGGTATTTTGTCTTCTGCTATTGGCGTAAGTAAGACTATACAGAAGGAATTGATGCGTGCCGCGGGATTTGCCACGCCTAAAACTACCACTATATCACGTGATCAATGGTTTGCAACAGATTACAAAGGTGATCTGATTAGTAAAGTAATTCATCAGATTGGTCTACCTTTTGTCGTGAAAGCTCCTAATCAAGGATCTTCCATTGGTGTCTCTGTCGTAACTGAAAATGATATGCAGCACATTGTGGGTGCAATCAACCGCAGTTTCTTTATTCAGGAGATAACAGGTGGAGAATGGCAGAAGTACACAGAAGAGCAAAAAGTTCGGTTTATTACATCACTGACAGATATCCGGGAAGGTATAGGATTGCCTTGTCTCCCTTTGTCTGAAGATGGACAAGCATCATTGAGTGATATCATCTATCATCCGGAAGAGTTATATATCTATCTGGAGAAGGTAGCTCAACAGGGAGGCAAAGCTATTCTGGCAAACCTGAATGGGGAGGAAGAAGTGTTGATTGAAGGATTCCTGCCTGGAAAAGAATTTTCCTGTATTGTGATTCAAGGTGAAGACGGACAACCTATTGCCTTACCACCGACACAAATCATCAAAGGCGGGAATGTATTTGATTACCGGAGTAAATACCTGCCTGGTATGAGCCGCAAAGTAACTCCGATTGATGTGCCAGATAACCATTTAGAAGTTATCCGTAAAGAATGTTGTCGGTTGTTTAAGGCATTACATTTCAATGTATATGCCCGTATTGATGGGTTTATCAATTCATTGGGTGAAGTATTCCTGAATGATCCGAATACAACATCCGGTATGTTGCCTTCCTCGTTTTTCTTTCACCAGGCTGCAGAGATTGGTATGAACCCTTCTCAGTTTCTGACATACATTATCCGTACTTCACTGGTTGAAAGAACCAAAGCCGGAAAAAACAGCACTTTCCTGAAAAGTAAACTGAAAAGTTTGGATAATGCTATTTCTGCTTTACATAGCAGTGAAATACAGAAAACCCGTGTAGGTGTAATTATGGGTGGTTTCTCTTCTGAACGTCATATTTCTGTGGAAAGTGGTCGTAATATTTATGAAAAGCTGGCTTCCTCCGGAAAATATGATCCACTTCCTGTTTTTCTTACAGGAACAGAGCAGCAGCATGAATTGTACGTAATGCCAATCAATATCATGTTGAAAGACAATGCGGATGATATTAAAGAGAAGATTTTGTCAGGTGGAAAGAAACATCCTATTATTCAGCAGATTGGACAGGAAGCAAAGTCTATTACTGAAAAATATGTAGGTAAAGCTATTGAGTATCCGTATTCGATCAGCTACCATGAGCTGGCAGATGCAGTGGATGAGGTCTTTATTGCATTACATGGTCGTCCGGGTGAAGATGGCGCTGTACAGGGTGAACTGGAAAAAGTAGGATTGCCTTACAATGGTTCGGGAGTTGAAAGCTCTCAGACAACCATTAATAAATATGAAACGAATAAGATTCTACGCTCTCATGGCATTTCGGTTGCCAATCATGATGTAGTATATCAAGCTGATTGGGAGAAAGATGCTGAGGGAGTGGTTAAACGTCTGGAGTCTCAGTTCAGTTATCCGATTATTGCAAAGCCCGCAGATGATGGTTGTAGTTCGGCAGTAAAGAAGATTGATTCTCGTGAAGAGTTGATTGCATTTGCTCAAATGATGTTTCGTCCGACACTGGCATTTCTACAAGGTCCATCTCAGATTCTGGAACTGAAAGCCAGTGAAGAATTCCCTCAGAAAAGCTGGTTCTTGGTTGAAGAGCTTATTTCAAGAAAAGGGGCGAAACACTTTCTGGAAATTACAGGCGGATTACTTACGAAATTGAATCAAGCAGGAGAGTTGGAATATGAAGTGTTTGAACCATCTGAGGCACTGGCATCAGGAGAGATTCTGAGTCTGGAAGAGAAATTTCTGGCTGGTGAAGGTCAGAATATCACCCCTGCCCGTTTTTCGAAAGATCAAGAAGCACAAAAGTATATTTCACAACAGGTTCGGGCTACTTTACAGAAAACAGCTGAGATTCTGCATGTCGAAGGATATGCACGTATCGATGCATTTGTACGTATCTTTGATGATAACCGGGCTGAGACTATCATTATTGAAGTCAACTCTCTGCCAGGCATGACTCCTGCTACCTGTATCTTCCACCAGACTGCTATCAATGGCTATAAGCCGTATCAGTTCATTGATGCTATTCTGGAATATGGCCGTCAGCGTAGTTCAGTGACACAATAAATTTACAAACATGATAATGACTAAAACAAAAGGCATCTTGGATAACAAGGTGCCTTTTGTTTTAGTCATTCATCAAGAGTAAGAAGACTCTTGTAATTCTTGCACATAACTTTTCATAATTGTTGATGTGACAATCATACAATAGAAGTTCTTATTAGAAACGATTTTAACCAAAATAATGATCATAGTCTGGAAATATCGAAATACTGATTGCTTTGGAAAAATATCAGAGTTTCGATATTTTCTGTAGATGACTAGAGCTCTGATATTATTCTCTGTAATACTGGATCTCTGATATTTCTGTACTGTATTCGTGACTTAGTGTGACTTTATGAAACAATAAAATCTTATCTTATACATAAGTTACCGATTGTAGAGAGTTGGTTATAATTCATAGTGAATTAAGCAGGTTATGTCTTCAATTTAGATGTGTTCAGCTAAAAGTTATTTACATTTGCTATCGGTTCGTTATTTATCTAAAAAAGCACCAGCCGATATGAAATCCTACGCCAAGACAATCCTTCTTAAAAATAATCCGGGTCTTATTGCCGAGTACATGATGTATCACGATGATATATGGCCAGAGGTAGTTAAATCGTTTCGTGCGGTGGGGGTGGTAGATATTCGGATATGGATCATTGGCAGACAGCTATTCATGGTAATGGATACTAAAGATAACTTTGACCCAAATCGTGATATGGAACGGTACCTTCAACTGAATCCTAAAAACAGAGAGTGGGAAGAGAAAATGAAAACCTATCAGGAGCCTATTACAGATTATGAACACTGGGCTGAACTCGAACTGATATTTAAACTCAGTGATCATGCACCCGACAGATATTAATCTGCCATTACATAGGCTGTTTGATTTGCAGGATGCAAGACATATTGCTTGTGTCCATTACCCGATTTGATTCTAAAAGGCAACATACCTTGCTTTTGTGCAGTGATAGCTTTATATACAGGCCACAATCTTGTGCGATTTGCCTCATAGTAGGCGAATCGCATTTTTGTAGGCAGGCAGTCCACATTGGCTTTGTTTTTTGACCGGACAATAAATGCCTGACAGCCATACATACATATTTTTTGAGCCGGACATTGGTCACAATCATACCAGCTTTCTGGAACCAGTGTATGAAACGAATCTACTTTTTCTTCAAGCTGCTGGAAAGTGGAGGCTGATCGCTTGGTATGAATGTCTCCCAGAAAATAGTCTGTATCATTCCACTGAAAACGGCCGCAGGGAAGTAGCTCACCTTTTGGAGTAACTCCCAAAACAGATTTACCTGCGCCACATTGCTTTTCATGACATAGTGTAGGTGGCAGAGTATGTTGATCTTCTGCTGATGTGAAGAACCGTTCAATCTCTGTGACAAGATTATGCTCAGTAAGTTTCTGACCTTTCGTTTCAATCATATATTCCAGAATGGCTCGCTGAGCTTCAAAAATCTGTTCTGCTTTTAAGCCTGCCAGATTATATCCTGCACCAACACTGGTCACTACATTGGCTTTAAAGTGATGAACCTGTGCCTGTTCTACCAGAAATTTGCATATTTGTTCAAACCGCTGGTAATTGGAATGGTTGATGGTGGTCAGTATACCACAGGATATACCTGCTTGCTTGAGCTTTAGGAAATTTTGAAATACCCGGCTTTCTCTACCTCGCATAGAATCTGGTGCATCTGCTGTCCCATCCAGACTCACACCTGGTTGAATGTTATAGGTTTTGAATAACTGGATCTTTTCATCAGGCAGATGAATCAAATTGGTTTGCATAGAGAAGCGAATCTCCTGTTGTTTTTGCTTTGCTTTTTTCAATACATAGTTGATCCCTTGCTCATACCAGCTATTGGCTATCAGGGTAGGTTCCCCTCCATGAAAAAGAAAAGTAATCACCTTCTGCTCTGAATTCTCCAATACCCGATCTGCTAGTTGCCTGAAGGTTTGCTCTGACATATCTTCTCCCTTCTGAGTGATAAACTCATAACAGTACTGACAATCCAGGTTGCAACGATGAGTAACCTTCACTACCAGTGTAGAAACTTGTTTGAAGCGATTATCTTTGGGAGCAGAAAAAAACATTGCTGAATAGTGAGCCAAAGTCTGTTAAGACTCTATTGGTAATTTCTTAATAAGAATAAAGGATAAATATACTAAAATGAAACAGTTAAATACACCCTATTTTTATATCCTATTTACCTATCCGAATAAGGAATCATTTACTAGTCTGCAACAAATCTTCGCGCAATTACAATATACCAAAAGTCTGACAGATAAAATTAATTTTCCGGAAGATGATGAAGATGAGAGTAAGGATAGAGAAATAATTATTCCATTTGTAGATTGGAATAACTATTTGGCTCCATCTGCCAAACAGTGGTTTACGAATACTTTTGATTTTCAGAGTGAAGAAGGAAAAGTATATTTGAGGTTAAGAGATTTGACATCTGTAGCTATTCGCAGCTATAATACATTCTTTATTCCTCCAGGAAACTGGAGCCTTGAGTCAGTTATTGAATCTATTCTGGCATGTGAGTATACATTGGTTGCCCTGGAACAGTTGGAAACTACCAAAGGTGTACTATACTATGATCCATGGGGCGCACCTTTTGGAGGTGTAGAAAGCTTATGGCAACTGATTTGGGCTTTTGATTGCCAGCTTGTTTATGATTTTTATTTAGGTGGAGTACCTTCTGCTAAAGAAAGTACTTGGAACTATGATCTTGCAAAACAATTGGTAGAACAAAATAGAGGTTTGTCTAATTGATGATTTTCGAATGGAAACGGAAGATATATTTTTTTATAGTGTTAGAGAAGCCTATGGAGAATTTTCCAACTTTGCCCTTTATCCCATTAAGCTAAAAGGAAAGCTATGGCCTACATCTGAACATTACTTTCAGGCGCAGAAGTTTGTGGATACTCCCTATGAAGAAACTATCCGTAAAGCCATAAGCCCTATGAAAGCGGCTGAATTAGGTAGAAGCCGGAAGGTGAAGCTTCGACGTGATTGGGATAGTGTGAAAGACAATATCATGTATGAGGCTATCAAAGCAAAGTTTACGCAACATACTGAACTTGCCGAACTTTTACTGAATACAGAAGATGCTAGGATCATAGAACATACAGAAAATGATTCCTATTGGGGAGATGGAGGTGATGGTAGTGGAAAAAATAAATTAGGGAAGCTATTGATGAAGTTACGGGAGGAGTTAAGGTGAAGCTTCAAAATAATACTCAATCCATTGCTCTCTTAATAACTCAGAGAGCAATGGATTGAGTATATCATTGCATGATAACTTTCTTATTTATCATTTTGCCTTTTGAGGTGATTCTAAGGATATACAATCCTGCTGGTACTGCTGTTTCGACCATATAGCCTGTAGTAGAAAACAAAATGTTAGCATTAATTTGTTTTCCCTGATAATTCAAAAGCGTTACATTACTTACTGGCAAATCCACTGGCATTTGAATGAAAAATTGATGATGGGCTGGATTGGGATATACTATAATTTGCTTTGAGAGTGGATCTTCAGAGGCTAGTACATTATGAACGGTAAAACTTCTTTCTACTGGTATTGCTTCTTTGTAATACTTATTTCCAGCCTGAGATGCCTTTATTATGACAATGCCTGCTTCTCCTGTTAATGTTAGCGTATCTTTGTTTATAGTTGCTGGACCCGAAACAACAGAAAAAGTGACTGGCAATTTTGAACTGGCAGTGGCTATTAGCCTAAAAGAGGAAGCAGACGTTTCTTTATCTGAAATTTCTGCAAATGTTATCGTTTGCTCCTGAGGTAAAGTATATCGTATAATTTTTCCTTGAAATGCAACTACTAATTTATTGTTAGATGTTGAGTAAAGATAACTGGCTCGTTCACTTTTATCTACATCCAGATTGAATTCTGTATCTATGCTCCCATCACTATGCAATTTTACATAACCTGGATGGGCTATTGCATCAATACCTGTGAATGCACCAAATACTAATATCTTATCATCTTTCTGGGTAAGAATCTTGTGGATATCGCCATTAAATTTCAGTGTACTACCAGCCTTGAAAGTGTTGTCAATACTTAAATCTGTTGTAAGACGAACAATAAGATCATAAGGAGAGCCTGCAAATTTCTGAAATGAGCCACCTACCAAAATTTTACCATCTCCTTGTAGTGCTAATGTATAATTGTAGTCAACCGTACTTACCGAAGTGACAAGTGAATCTTCTATCATTCCTGAATTATCAAGACGGTATATACCTGTAACAAGGGGACTCTTTCTTTCATCTATACCACATAGTATAATCTTTCCGTCTTCTTGTATAAGTATATCTCTAACAAACTTTGAAAAGTTTTCAAGTGTAAATGTATTGTCGATACTTCCATCTGTATGTAAGCGTATAATAGAACTGGTTGCAAAACCATACATGTTTGTTTTGCGTTGACAGACTAATATCTTCCCATCTTTCTGCGGAACTATATGTGTAATTGTCAGATTTGATTTTTGAGCTTTAAAAGTGCTATCAATGGTACCATCATTGAATAATCTTAGTACTTGCTGACTATTCTGAAGAACAATGATTTTACCATCTGACAGAGAAAATGCAGATAATTCTCCTGCCGGAGGGTTGAAGCTGGAATCAATACTTCCATTGGCGGTGATTTTTGCACAAGATTTAGCTGTAAATCCATTTAATTTCCATGAAGTAAAGTTACTTTCAATGAGAAATTGATCATTAGGTAGTGGAACTATCTTTTTAATAGCCAGATATTGAGTGGATTGAAATTTGAAGTTATCATCTGTTGATCCATTTATATTGAACCGAAATAGAGAAGATGTAATTTGGGTATAAGCTCCTGTAACTAATAATTGATTATCTGTAAAGGCAATTGTACGTGTTATGAAAGGTTTTACACCTGTAGAGGTATTAAAAATTTTATCAATAGTCCCATCTGTATTGATTCTTACTAGTTGTCCCTCATCATAGAGATTTTTAAAATAATCATAAAAGGCCCCCACTACAATCTTACCATCTGGTTGAATAGTTAAACCCTCCATAAAATCATAATGCCCTAATTCATTAACTGTAAAACTATAATCAATAGTGCCATCTATATTTAATCGCTCAATTGCTTGTTTTTGAGGATCACTTGTAAATGTTGACTGTAAATTCCCTACCACAATTACTTTTTGGTCGCTTTGTAAAGCTATGTAACGTGGTAGTAAGTTTGTGCGTGTTGCAGGGGTAAAGTTTTCGTCCAGACTACCATCTTTATCTAAGCGAGCTATATATTTTTTGGGAAGATTGTTAATCGATGTAAAGTCTCCTATAATTAGTATTTTGTTATCTGCTTGAACCATTGCTTTGCTGATTGATCCGGATATAGATGTAATAGGAGTAAAGGTATCATCAACACTGCCATCCATATTTAGCTTGGCAATCTTGCTAAAAGGTTTTCCGTTAAATGAGTTAAAAGATCCTGTTATAAGAATTTTGTCAGTTCCTTGTAATGTTACATATTGGATATAAAGACCATTTGCTCCAACTTTTTTGTTGAAAGTGTCATCTAAAGTACCATCCGTGTTAAAACGAGCGAGGCCTCTTGATGTGTTTTCAAATGGTAAGGTGAACCTGCCGACAACTAATATCTTTCCATCAGCTTGTATTGCTATGGATTCGAATGTTCCAAATGAAAGATGTGTAACTTTAAATGTTGTGTCAATACTTCCATCTGGAAGGAGACGAGCCAATTGCCTGGTCACTTTACTATTTACTTCATCAAATGTTCCAATAACAATAATCTTTTTATCTGACTGAACAGCAAATGTCTTGGCAAAACCACTTCCTGCTTCTGTTCTGATTGGAGTAAAAGTAGGGTCTTGTACATAAGTTTGCGAAAAAACTTTAGTTGCTACCGACAAGAGATTTAAAAAGAATAATAAAAATAGTAGTCTTTTTTGCATGGGGATAGGGGTTATATTTCTGGAATTAATAGATTTTTAATAATGTATGTAAACATTTTGCTTCGGGCGAATTTATAGTGTTTCAAGAAAAAGCTGGAATATTATTTGAGTATTATTTAGCTTTTCTTATAACTTGACTACGCCTTTCTTCTTTGGATATCTGCCTGGATTTGTTTTTAAGGGGGATATTGTATATAGTCTATTTTTGCTTAATCGATGTATAATTTATGAAGGAACTGAGACAAGTTATTGTTGATTATGAAAGTGATAGAGTCAGTTACAACTTTGCTAAAACAGCTATTTATAAGATAACAGGCAAATGGGTTGATAAATATGAACTGGATCACTACTGGCAATCTGAAAGCTTGGATTGCTTTATTGAAAGATTAATGATTGAACCTATTGCAGACTGGGCTCAAATTGATGATAATCGGGCAATTGGTCTACTTGATGAAATCTTCAGAAGTTTAGAAAGCAATGCCATTGTAGATAGAAATATAGAGGCTTTGGAAAAGCAATATGGAAAGTCTTCCGGAACAATTTTCGATCTTGTTTTTCATGAAAATCTACAACCTTATGAAATTCTGGAAAGGCTTAAAAAAGATACACACATTATATTGTAGGCTTTTTTGACCACATAAAGTTTACCAGTCACCGCTAGCTCCACCACCACCCGAACTGCCACCACTACTATCACTATAATCTGAATAATCACTGTAGCTACTCTTATCTGAGTAGTCTGAATAATCTGAATAGTCACTGTATTTTCGTTTGGTAGTATCTGTGCTATCTGAATAGGTACTGGTAGACCCCAGATTGTTCGAGTTCTTATTGACCCCTTTGCCTGTATAGGTCGTTCCTCCAGTTCTCTTGTTGATCGCCTTGACAATCCAGATGATGACTAAAATAACAAGTGTAAAAGGTAAGAGAATAAAGCAGACAATGACTATCAGATACCAATACCATTCCACAGGTTCCTCTGATTCTTTGGTGTAAGTCTCGCCACTGGCTAGTTTAATCATCTCATCAACAGCCTCGTCAACACCCTGATGGTAGTTGATTGCTTTGAAATTAGGCTTGATATGTTCTTCAATAATTCGCTTGGCGAGAGCATCCGGAATGACACCTTCCAAACCATAGCCTGTTTCAATATGAACTTTCCGATCATTGATAGCTGCCAGTAATAATACCCCATTGTTATTCTTGTTTTGGCCATATTGCCATTTTTTAAACCACTGGAAAGCATAACTTTCTACATCATATCCTTTTAAAGAAGACAGTAATACCACTCCAATCTGTGTGCCTGTGCTGTCCTCAAATCGCTTAATCTTTTGTGTCAGATCAGACTCCTGTTCGGGGGTGAGTACATTGACAGAGTCTACTACAGGGGTAAAATGTTCAGGACGAGGAGGAATAAACTGTTCCTGAGCAAAAGAAGTAATAGTTAGTAATAATACTCCAAAGAGTAGAAAAGTACTTTTCATGATGACTAGTGAGAGGGTAGTATAGTATTTAGATTGTCTGATAGATTAACTGGATGTTGAAATAGAATCATCTAATTCATTAGTATCATATCCCGAAGAAGGGAAATATTTTTTGAGATATTCTCCAGTTTGAGTAATGCCTTCCTCCAGGCCTTTCAGATATTGATGTTGTTTAAAACGGGTTCGCATAGTATCCTTTATTTCCTCCCAAAAGTTTTCAGGCACTACCCGATTGATTCCTGAATCTGCTACAATGGCAAATTTGTGAGTATCTGTGGCAATGTAAAACAACACGCCATTGCGTTGTTTGGTCTTATGCATTTCCAGTCTAGCAAATATTTCCAATGCTCGTTGAAACGGATCTGCATCTGGAGTCCCCGGTTCTATATGTACACGAATCTCTCCAGATGTTTGGCTTTCTGCCTTTTGAATGGTATTGATCAGCAGTCTTTCTTCTTTGGAACTTAGAAACGATAAAAGTGCCATGTATTTTACTTTTAGAGTAGAGAAGATTCCTGAAAGTAAAGAAAGATTTTGTGTTTGTATAGTTTTCTGAGAGAGATAAGAGTTTTACTAGGTAAAAGATGGTATTTTGGAACGGCCAAATACATCTTCTAACCATACAGCCTTATGCTTGAAAAATACTTCTCTCTACACACAAACCAAACCACTGTACGAACCGAAATTCTGGCTGGAATCTCAACGTTTCTAGCTACCATGTATATTATTGTAGTAAATCCAGCCATTCTGAGCCAGACAGGAATGTCCTTTTCGGGAGTGCTTACTGCTACTGTTCTATTATCATTCTTTTGCAGCCTCATGATGGGTTTGTATGCTAAAAACCCTATTGTAGTAGCACCAGGTATGGGCCTGAATGCCTTTTTCACGTTCACTGCTGTGAAGGGAATGGGTATTTCCTATCAGACTGCATTAGGGGCTGTATTCTGGGCTGGAATAATTTTTCTTTTACTCTCTATCTTTAATATCCGAACATATATTGTAGCTGCCATACCCAAGCAATTACGTTATGCTATCTCTGCAGGTATCGGATTGTTTATCACTTTTATTGGCTTTGTCAATGCAAAGTTTATTGTGGCTAATCCTGCTACGCTCGTAGGTATCGGGGATATCACTAAACCAGATCAGATTATTTTCATTGTTGGCCTTCTTATTACAGCCATTCTGGTGATTAAGCGGATGACTGGGGGCATTATTATAGGGATATTGTCAACTACTTTGCTAGCTATATCTATTGGTAGAATTTGGGGTAGCACACCTATTGTGAACTGGAATGGTGCTTTCTCTTCACCAGATTTTAGTTTGTTATTACAACTTGATATAGCAGGTTCAATGCAGTTAAGTTTACTACCTGTTATCTTTGCCTTTGTCTTTACAGACCTGTTTGATAGCCTATCTACCTTTGTGGGAGTTGCCGAGGCTGCCAACCTTCAGGATGAAGCAGGTGAACCCCGCAATGTAAAACAATCTCTATTAACGGATGCTGTGGCTACTACATTGGGTGGCTTATTGGGTACAAGTCCTGGAACTGCCTATATTGAGTCGGCGGTTGGAGTAGAGCAGGGAGGACGTACTGGTTTGACAGCTGTGACAGCTGGCCTTTTGTTTCTGCCTTTTATGTTCTTTTCGCCTTTACTCTCTGTTATTCCCGCTATTGCTACAGCACCCGCTTTGATTCTGGTTGGAGTGTTTATGATGAAGCCTGTTACTCAGATTCACTGGAGCGAGTTGGATGATGCTATTCCTGCTTTTCTGGCTATGGTGCTGGTGCCACTTACCTATTCCATTACACAGGGAATTATCTGGGGTTTTCTGAGCTGGACCATTATTAAGTTAGTTTTAGGTAAAACCAAAGAAGTATCCATTGCCTTGATTCTGATTGATATAGCTGCTATAGTGGCATTGGTGTTAGAACATTTGTAGCAGAAACAAAAGAAATTATGACAGGCGTCAATGACAGATTGAGGAAAGCCTGCTAAATTGGGCTTTTCTTTATCATACACTCATTTGTTCCTACAGATTTGTTATGCGTTACATCGGTTTGTTTTTTGGATTTATATTTTTACTATTTACCTACTGGCAATTTAATGATCCTGATCCTGTCTGGTGGGTGACTATCTATCTTATATCTGCCTATTGTTCTTTTCTTGTCTTTCGTGCACGGTATAACCTGGAGCTTTTTGCGGTTTTGGCAATACTGTATATTTCAGGAGCAGTTAATTCCTGGTTACAGATGACTGCCTGGGAAGGTTTTGTGACAGAAGGAGAAGGGCTATCCATGAAAAGTGTGAATCAAGAACTTGCCCGTGAAAGTGCAGGACTAGTAATCTGTGCGGTCGCTATGCTGATATTTTTACTAATAGGGTATATAAAAAGGTCTAATCGTACATAATTTTCTTTTCTGCTTCTTAATCCATACAACATTATGAAAAACATTTATCTGGTTTGTATTGCCTTTCTGCTTGTTGTACATAAACCTTTTGCACAAACTTCCCAAACCCAGAATATCACAGCTGTATTAGGAGCTTTTGATGAAGAAGTACGTATTCTTCAAGAGTCATTGAAAGACAAGAAAGAGCAGAAAGTAGAAGGAATCCGATTCGTAACTGGTATACTCAATGGCCGAAAAGTTGTAGTTGCAGAAACAGGTATTGGCAAGATCAATGCGGCTCTGACGACTTCTTTGCTAATACATACTTTTCATCCTAAAGAAATTGTATTCACAGGAATTGCAGGTGGCGTAAATCCCGATCTGATGCCAGGAGATATTGTTATTGCTCAGAGTATTGCTTATCATGACTTTAGTACAATCCTGCACAATCGGGAGCCTAGCCGTCAGACTCGTAATCCTATTACCAAAGAACTGAACCCAGAGTATTTTCCTGCTGATTCTGTATTGTTGCTAAAAGCGCAGAAAGCATCCCGGACAGCTCGTTTTGAAAAAATCGCGTTGACGAACAGAGCTCCACAGGTAGTAGTGGGTCGCATTGTGACAGGAGACATTTTTGTGTCTTCCTCGGAGAAAGTACAACAGCTACGTCGTGATTTTAATGCAGAAGCAACAGAGATGGAAGGGGCTGCTGTGGCACAGGTTTGCTGGCAGTTAAAAGTCCCTTGTCTGGTTATTCGCAGTCTGAGTGATAAAGCTGACGAAAATGCTCGCGGGGATATGATGACATTTTATAAAACCGCAGCTAAAAATTCAGCTGCTCTGGTAACAGAAATTGCCGGGTTGATAAAATAATAACTGTCTGGTACTGATTTTTAGATAGCTATATACTACACAGGAGTCTTACAAATTGTGGATTCTGTGTAGTATTTTTTTCTAAAATCATACAGCTATGACAGGAGAATCTAAGTTGCCTATTTACGGAGCTTTAGCTGCCAATGTAGGTATTGCCGGAGTAAAATTTGTGGCAGCCTACTTTAGTGGAAGTTCCGCCATGCTTTCTGAAGGAATTCACAGTTTGGTAGATTCCGGAAATGAGTTATTACTCTTATTAGGTATTAGTCGAAGTAAGAAACCTGCCGATCAGAACCATCCTTTTGGACATGGGAAAGAAATGTATTTCTGGACATTGATTGTATCCATATTGGTTTTTGCATTGGGTGGTGGAATGTCTTTCTATGAAGGAATTAGTCATCTGGAACATCCGGAACCACTTAGAGATCCTTTCTGGAATTATATAGTGTTGGGAGGAGCTATTGTGTTTGAAGGAGGTTCGCTCTGGATTGCTGTACATCGGTTTTTACAGATCAAAGGCAATGGACGATTCTGGCAAGAACTGCGTAAAAGTAAAGATCCATCATTATTTGCAGTGATTTATGAAGATACTGCTGCTATACTAGGCTTGCTTATTGCGTTTGCCGGAGTCTTTCTGGGACATTATTTTCAAAACCCAAAACTGGATGGTATGGCTTCTATTCTTATCGGTGTTGTACTGGCTATAGTAGCCATTGTAATGGTGATAGAAAGTCGTAAGTTATTGATTGGAGAAAGTGCTCAGACCTATATTGTAGAAGGAGTATACAAATTGGTTATAGAAGACAAAGATGTGGCTGCCTTGCGGTATCCGTTGACTATGCACATGGCTCCCAACGAAATCTTACTGGTATTAGATGCCGAATTCAGACATGATCTGAATGGAGAAGAACTACCCAAAGTTATTTCAAGGCTGGAACATACTATTCGGGAGAAGTTTCCTGACATCACAAAAATCTATGTTGAAGCGAAACTCTTTTCTGGAAAGGAAGCTCAAAAAGTTGCCAAAGATAAGGTTCTTAATGCCTGATGGTCTTACTTATGTATTTGTGGAAAGCGTACGTAAATCAAGAATCGCTCCATTCTCTATATCCGTATCCATTGCTACCTGATAAATCTGATTGGCAACATCAGCAGGTTCTGCCAGAGCATTAGTATTCTTTAATTCAATAAAACGATCTATATCTTTAAAGTCTTCTCTGGCTGATTCACGAATAGCGGATTGCATTCCTGTATCCACCACACCTGGACTGATCGATAGTATCTTTACTCCATTTTCTACTGTACTTTGTTCTATGGCTACAGTACGGGTTAACATATCAAGGGCAGCTTTGGTTGAGCAGTATATAGTCCATCCATAATAAGGCTTATGCGCTGCACCTGATGAAATGTTAATAATTTTCTTGTCACATTTCCAGCCTTGCGTGTGTTGAATAAACAGAGAAGTTAATAGTAAGGGGGCTGTTAAATTGACATGTGTTGCCTGCTGGATATGTTCTTGTGTCAGAGTATCAATTTTGCCAATAGGTAAGGCCGCTGCATTATTAATCAGGAGAATAGAAGCTGTTTGAGCCTCTTCAATCTCTCTAAATAAGTTTTTGAACAGTGTTCCAAACCCATGAGATGCACTCAGATCAAATGAGATCTGGTGTAACAGAGGATGTTTTTCGCTGGAATGACTTCTGGCAATTGAAAAAACTTTATATCCTTTCTGTAGGTAGGTTGTTACCAGTGCCTGCCCAATGCCACGACTGCCACCTGTGATAAGTAAGATATTGTCCATAATGAAGGTATTCAGATTGCCGCAAATATAAACATTTATTGCAGTATTGGTAGTCTTACCATAAAGGACGAGCCTTTGCCATATTCTGATCTGAGATGGATTGTTCCGCCGATTTTTTCTGTTGTTTCTTTCACAATATAAAGACCAAGACCTGATCCGGTAGTTTTGTCACTGGCTCTGTAAAACATCTCAAAGATCTTCTCCTGATGATCAGGGTGTATCCCTGGTCCATTATCTTCCACACAGATTTCCAGTTGATTTTGATGAATAGTACTGCTAACCCGTATAAATGGTTTAGACTGATCATATTTATGATACCGTATAGCATTAGACAAGAGATTGAGCAGAATAATTTTTAATCTTCTCCTATCTGAAATAATTTCTAGTGTCGGTGGTACCTCAATCTCTATACTGAGTTTTTGTGTTTTTTCATCCTGCAGGAAATTGGTGAGTATCTCTGTCAATAAGGCATGCAGATTAATGGCATCCTGCTGAATCCCTGTTTTCTGATTCCATGCATAATCCAGAATTTCACCAATCACATGATCTAATGCATGAACCCGATTCCTGATCAGATCTATATAATACCCCGCATTTTCTTTCTCTTTTTCCAGTTCCATCACTTGCAACAAGCCAAGAATAGTGCTTAGGGGTGATCGTAGGTCATGTGAAGTACTGTAGACAAATTGATCCAACTCCTGATTGATCTTTGTCAATTGCGTGTTTTTTTCAAGGAGTTGTTCTTCGTTTTGGATAAGCTCTTTGGTGTAATAGTAATTCTCCCTTATCAGAAAATTGATAAGCAGCATAGTCAAAAAACTAGCTGTAAAGAAGTTGACAATAAAACTCTCAAACATCTTTCGTGTCGAAAGAGTAACTTGAGGTACTAAATGAAGATCAATGAGATGGGCTAGTATGAAAAGAAATAATGTTAACAAAAAGAAAAAGATTGCTTTGATACGTTCTTCGTAGCCAAAAAGGACAAATGCAGCCAGAAAGATTGGAATAAAGTAGATAAAACTGCCAGTATAGTAAGATGCTGTTGATGAAAAAAGAAAAATTAAGAAATTAGTAGTGGTAAGAAAAAGGATTTTAGCTGCTAAATGATGTCCTTTTCTATTCAATACTACTACCAGTATCATAAGACTCAACAGAATGGCATGATAGTGATAAGAGACATTGAGTTGTAAGATAAGGTTTCGGATGATATAGAATAAACTGATAAACATTCCTACCATTGCCACCTGACCTGTAAGAAGTATTCTGGTATGTGCAATTCTGGACTCAACAACTGGATCTTTCCCAACAATAATCCTGCTAAGCAATTCTTTCATGAAGCCTGAAAGTGGATGTGTATTTAATACAAGTAACTAAATATGAATAATTTATAGAGAAGCAAAATACTAAAGTGTTTCTAAAGTCAAGGAGATTATAAAATTTTTATTTATATGGCTTCGTTCATGAATACACTTTCATTGATTATTGTAACATAGGATATTTTACTCCTGCATATTTACTTGAGGGCGTTTATAAAAACGGATCAACAACTTTGCTTACATACAAAGTCATTGATCCGTTAAGAGAATATAGGATAAACAGTTACAACTGTTCTACATAGTTTAGATCTTCATGGAATGTTTCCTTCAATCCACGTAACGCCAGGCCAGAAATCAGAATGATTACTCCTCCTACCAGGAGACCTGCATTGATACGGGCAGCATCCGGCCCCATATAAGACAGTTTATCTTTACAAAAGTTAAAGAAGATAATAATGAGGGGAAGTGCACCACGAACAAAGTTTGGAGTAGTTGTTGTCACCGTAGCCCGCAGATTGGTGCCAAACTGTTCGGCAGACATTGTTACAAAAATCACCCAGAAACCTGTTACAAATCCCAGTACGCCACACAATAAATAGAGTGTCGCAACAGAAACACCATAGGCATTCAGATAGAGAATGATAGTAATAGCACTGAGAGTAAGAAAGATATACATGACCCGTAGGCGACTTTTCAGTACCTGACTTAAAGCACCTGTAGCCAGATCTCCTAATACAATTCCTGTATAGGCATACATAATTGCATCACCACCTTTTACTTCACCTTCAATGCCAAGAGCTTTGGCAAATTCAGGAGAGAATGTCACCAACACACCAATAACAAACCAGGTAGGAAGACCTATCAAAATGCAACGGAGGTATTTGGAGAGTCGTTTTCTATTGCTGAAGAGAGCCAGGAAATTGCCTTTTGACACATTTTCCGTTTGTGCTGTTTTGAACATTCCGGATTCACTTACACCAATGCGAAGTAATAACAAGGCCAATCCTAATCCTCCTCCTATATAATAACACATTCTCCAGTCGCCAGAGAGTTTATAAATAAGATTAGCTACTACGGCACCTGTTAAACCTACTGAGGCCACAATCATCGTTCCGATACCCCGTTTTTCTTTGGGCATCACCTCTGCTACCAGTGTAATACCTGCTCCCAGTTCACCTGCCAGTCCGACACCTGCTATAAACCGCCAGGTTGCATAGGCTTCTACACTATTTACCATACCATTGGCAATATTAGCAATGGAATATAAAAAGATAGATCCAAACAATACAGATAATCTGCCTCGTTTATCACCTATTATTCCCCATAAAATACCGCCAATAAGCATTCCCAACATCTGCATATTGATCAGGAACTCTCCTTTTTCTGTGAGAAGGGGAGAACCTTTTTCATAACCGAGAGACAACAGGCTTGGTACTCTTACAATACCAAATAACAATAAATCATAAATATCTACGAAATAACCCAGTGCAGCAACCAGTACAACAGCATTGACGGAACGGGAGGAAAGAGCGGTTTCAGATGTTTTTATCATATTATTTTGTAATACATATTTAGAAGAGTACAAAGATTGCGCGACTAGTCAAAATGTCCAAATATTTATTGGAAAATTAAGGTTAGAGTGGATACCTATATAATCCCCCTTTATGGGTTGCCATTTTATACTATTCTATCTCGCTGGTTCAGATAATCTAAAACTAGTTGATAGGTTCCTAAATCACCTTTCTGGATATATTTTTCAATTCGTTCCAGTTCACCTGCAATTAATTGACTACGAGAACCTAGTACCTGTCCCTGAGAATGAGCTACATTTTGCTGCCAGTCTAATGGAGTGCCAGACATGCTATACAGCTTTACAGTTGGATACAGTTCAACTGCCAGTGTTACCGCTGTCATAAATGCCCGTAACTGATGAAACGGAGCTGCAAGAATATAGATGGTTTGAATATTCTGTTGTTTAGCATAACGTATGAGTGCTTCTGCTTCAATTCGTGTATGAATCATTGTCAGGTTATCAAAAGGAATTCCTGTGATCTGGGATTCAGATATACCTTTTGTGAGCAATATACCTTTCCAGCTTTCAAAACCCGGATATCCACTTAGTGCAGGCGATTGCAGGAAGCTTACTTGTTGGGTTTTGCGTTGTTTGAGTAATGATTCTGCTTGTTTGAGAACAGATTCCTGATTGTCTACTGTCTGGCCAAATAAAAAAGCAATTTCTGCTGGGTGTGTAGGCGTGGTGTCGCAAAGTGTTCGGGTTAATAATTCAATAGGTTGAAGCATAGTACTATAGTCTAATAAGAATTTCTGAAGGATAGTATGAATAGTTGTATGGATGACTGTATTTAGGGTAATTTATATATTTTACTTTTTCGTGTGCTATAGAAAAATATCTTTGCATTTCGTTTGAAAAATATAACACAGAAGCACGACTTCAAAGAAAAGGTTACATATTGGGTATAGTATACTCATACACAGATTTTTCTGGCTTACCTTTTGTTATTATACAGGTATTTATTGACGTATTTATCCATTACATTTTATATTCATGACTCCGGCACAATTAGGATATTATTTTCCTGCCGAATGGGCAAAACATGCTGCAACATGGCTTAGTTGGCCACACAAAGAGGCTTCCTGGCCTGGTAAGATCCAAAGTATTTACCCTATATATGCACAGTTTGTGAAAGCACTCACAGAAGGTGAGCAGGTGTGTATAAATGTCAGTACACCTTCTATGCAGGCTGAAGCAGAAGAATGGCTTTTACAGATAGGAACAGATTTATCAAAGGTGAGTTTCTTTTTACACCCTACCAATGATGCATGGTGTCGGGACCATGGTCCAGCATTTCTGCTTAGTCAGGATGCACAATGGAAAAAAGTGGTAGTGAAATGGAAATACAATGCCTGGGGAGAAAAATACCCTCCGCATGATCTGGATAACCTGATTCCCTATCGTATTGCTGAAGTCCGTAAATTACCTGTATTTCAGCCTGGCATTGTTATGGAAGGAGGTTCTGTAGAATTCAATGGAAAAGGGACTGTTCTGACAACAATAGCTTGTTTGTTGAACAAAAACAGGAATCCGCATCTGACACAGGCTGAGATTGAACAATATTTGCGTGATTATTATGGCGTCTCTAATATACTCTGGCTGGGAGACGGCATTGTTGGGGATGATACAGATGGACACATTGATGATATCACGCGATTTGTAAACGAAGATACTGTTGTGACAGTAGTAGAGCATGATAAAGCTGATGACAATTACGAACCGTTACAGGAAAATCTGAAAACACTTCAGACCATGCGGCTTGAAAATGGTAAGCCTTTGAATGTGATTGAGTTACCTATGCCATCAGCCGTTATTTATGAAGATCAACGGTTACCAGCTTCGTATGCCAATTTTTATATTGGGAACGCAGCTGTGGTTGTACCTACTTACCGTGATGCAAATGATGACAAGGCTTTGGATATTCTGACAAAATGTTTCCCTGACCGAAAAGTTATAGGTTTGGATTCTACAGATATTATTTGGGGGCTAGGAAGTTTTCATTGTTTAAGTCAGCAGGAGCCACTTTAGAAAACACTATTTGAGCAGTGATGATATTCTCGTGTTTGAACGATGATTTTGCAGACATTAATAGGAAGTCTGTATTGAATAAAATATATGTATACGCATGTGTCATAGGGGTTTTCGCTATGTATTCTTGTGTCAGTGCAAAAAAGTATGAGACACTAAATAACCGATATGAATACATAGTTCGTACCCGGGTAGCAGACACAACACGCTTATCGCTGGAAAGTGAACGTCATATACAGGAGCGTGATAGTATTGCTATTAAGTATAATAGACAGGTTAATTCCTATCTTCAGCTAAAGAATGATAGTGCGACACTTGCCCAGAATTATTATAAAAACAAAAGAATGCTGGATGATTTGTTTGAGAAATATGATCAGTTAGACAAATCATACAAACAGCTAAGTGCCAGTCTATCTTCTGAAGATGTTTCCATTGCTCAGAATGTATCCCAAAAAGAAAAAGATCTATTGATACAAGAGCAAAAAGTTTTGGCTCAACAGGCTAATAATGATAAACTGGCTGCTTCTTTACAGGAGAGAGAAATAAAAATGCTGGCTTTTGAAAGCAGTATGCGTAAAATGGAGAAAAGTGTTGGTGATCTGAAGAAGAAGCTGGAGAAATCAGTTTTGTCCTCAAAAGATACTGCTGTCACAATAGAGCAACGAATGACAAAACTTGCCATTGTATTTCCTGAATCCTATGGTTTTGCTTCAAATACTACAAATTTATCTCCACAGGGAGTTGATCTATTAAAGAAAATCGCTTCTATATTAAAAGTTCAACCTGAGTATACGATCACTCCAACATCATTACTGATACAGTCTGGAGGGAAAGATATGGTAGGAGAGGAGTTATCAAAGAGCCGTATCTGGTATGTGGCTGAGACTCTGAAAAAAGAGGGTGTTACTTTTAGTAGAATTTCTGTATCAATAAAGTACCAAACAGCTTTTGCTGAACAAACAAAGAAAACAGAAAAGCAGCCACGTACACCATTGATAGAAATTAGTATTCAACCCAAGCTGGATTCTGTTTTCCAAATGTTGCAAGCTGATTAGGATTGTGGATGTTGTAGCATTTTTGGAAGGTAACCGGGTAGTATCTTGCTTGGGATGTACTATTTGTGTAATATTTGGAATAATTTTATAATTATAGGTTCGAATTGACTGTCAAAAAAGTATCTTTTTTGAGTTGAATAAATGTGTGTAACTACATTGTTTGATCTTTAAATTGTTCACTGCGAGTTGTTTACATTTTTGGTTTCTTACCGACTAAAGATGTTTTTATACATTTTACAATTAAATATTTCTAAATGTATATTTTTGAAAAAAAAAAGTCAGTGGTTATTGATTTGCCAAATCGTTTCTCCTATTTTCGTAACGATAAATAATAAGATACATAATCAGTTATGTGCATGAATAAACAAATCATGCATGGGCCTATTAAAAAAATCTCAGCACATGAGCAAACTCAATACAGTATTGTTGATTGATGATGATGAAATTAACAATCTTATATGTACTAAGATTATTAAGAAAAATGACTTTGCTGAGAATATTATAACATGCCTGGGGGCAAAGCAAGCATTGAACTATTTACAGGAGGCATTGTTGGATGAAAATGACAAAGTGTTACCTGATCTGATTTTTCTGGATATCAATATGCCTGCTATGAATGGGTGGGATTTTTTGAATCAGTATGAACAGATTGAAGGATTAAAGAATAAAGACATCGTTTTGATCATGCTTTCTTCTTCTATGTATGTAGATGATATTAATAGAGCTAAAATGTATGATTCTGTTGCAGACTATATAACCAAGCCTCTAACAGCTGCTCATCTACAACAAATCAGAGAAAAATTTTTTGCTAATCATGAATAACAGTTACGAGATGCACTAACAATACTATTCTTCTCTATTATAATACAAATACTTTCCAGATTGTTTAGATTATACTGATGCACGCTGCCGATTATTGGATTCAGAAGCTTCATCTTCAGCCACACCCGGAAGGAGGCTATTTTTCGGAAACCTATCGTAGTGCCGAATCAATCAACCATAGTCATTTACCTGATAGATATAACGGTGCCCGTAGTTTCTCTACGGGTATTTATTTTCTGGTCGAAGGTGGGCAGTTTTCTTCTCTGCATCGAATTCAGTCAGATGAGATGTGGCATTTCTATGCAGGTACCACTTTGACTGTATATGCTATTGACCCTACAGGAAACCTGCATACAATTCGATTAGGGCCTGATCCTGAGAAAGGAGAAGTTTTTCAGGCTGTTGTACCTGCCGGATATTGGTTTGGTTCTGTTTCAGAAAATGCAGATGGCTTTGCTCTTGTTGGTTGTACTGTCGCACCAGGCTTTGATTTTGCAGACTTTGAACTGGCAAAGAGGCAGGACTTAATAGCTATGTTTCCTCAGCATCAGAAACTGATTGAAAGATTGACCCATGAATAGACCTATCATTAGGGGGCTACTCTGTAAAAACTTGTAATAAAGTTATTTTTATCACATGAAAGGTGTGATTCTTACTTAGGATCAGATAAAAAATATGAATTCATTGTATCTTTGTGTTGTTACATCAACAAACACAAAAGTAGCTCTTACTACATATATAATATGATTGATCCCAAACCGGTAGCTAGCACCCCGCAGCGTATTTCCTTTGATGATACAGAAATCGCTTTCTCCTCCAAGTCAAACTCCGAACTGCGAAAAATGTATGGATTGTTTGCTTCTATGAACAGCAACTTTCTCGTAAAAACAGGAACAGCCTTTCTGAAAGCTGCTTTTGCTATAAAATTTCCTTTTGTACGACAGATTATTAAAAATACCATATTTGAGCATTTCTGTGGTGGAGAAACAATAGAAGAATGCGAAAAGACAACCAGAGAGTTATGGAAGTTTCGTGTGGGAACTATTCTGGATTACTCTGTAGAAGGAGCTAAAACGGATGCTGGATTTGAAGCTACTACACAGGAGATTATACGTACTATTGAAAAGGCAGCTGGTAATCCTGCTATTCCTTTTTCTGTGTTTAAGATTACAGGATTGGCTTCTACTGAATTGTTGCAAAAAGTGCAAAACGGGAATGCACTTAACTCCGAAGAACAGAAAGATTTTGTCCATGTAAAAGAACGTGTGGAACGTATCTGCCACAAGGCATACGAGAAAAAGGTCCGAATCTTTATTGATGCAGAAGAAACCTGGATACAAGATACAATAGACAGGCTGGCCTATGAAATGATGGAAATGTTTAACCATGAAGAGCCAATTGTCTATAATACTTTTCAGATGTATCGTTGGGATATGCTGGATAATCTGAAAAAGGCGCATGAAGCAGCAGTAGAAGGTGGCTATTTTCTGGGAGTGAAGTTGGTACGTGGAGCCTATATGGAAAAAGAAGGAAGAGTTGCTAAAGCAGAAGGAAGACAAGATCCGATTCAGCCTAATAAACCTTCTACTGACAGAGATTTTAATGACGCTTTACGTTTCTGTATAGCAAACTACCCTAAAATAGCTATTTGTGCAGGAACCCATAATGAAGAAAGTACCTATTTTCTTATAGAGTTAATGAAGGAGGCTGGAATAGCTCCTGCTGATTCGCATATATTCTTTGCTCAGCTATATGGAATGAGTGACAACTTATCGTATAACCTCTCTCATGCAGGATATAATGTAGCCAAGTATGTGCCCTATGGCCCTGTGGCTGCGGTAATGCCTTATCTGTTTCGCAGAGCTTCGGAAAATACAGCAATAGCAGGACAGAGTAGCCGAGAGTTTCGATTAATCAAAAAAGAGATGCGTCGCCGGAAATTATAACTGTAAGAAATGAAAATACAAAAGGCATGAACCAATCGGTTCATGCCTTTTGTATTTTCAGACTATTGATTAATTGATAGATATCTTCCTGAGTATGTGAAGCATTGAGAATAATCCGTGTTATGTAGGGATGGTACGGAGATGGATATGGAAAACTGGAAATTAGTATCTGATGCTGATAGAGAGAGTCATATAGCGTATTGTGTTGGGTGTAAAACACCGGATAATTCGGAAATGACTGGAAGAGTTGTAAGGACAATGTTTCCTGTTGAAAAAGCTCAATATTTTCAAAAAGTTTTTTTCGTAGATCCTGATAAAGTCCCTTTGCCTGGAGAAAGGCATAGAGATAGGCAGGTGGGATAGGAGATCCTGCTGTAAAAAAAGGTGATTTTTTTAGCTGAGCGATTCGTTGCGTGTTACCTGCAACTACTCCTCCGGGTATACCCAATGCTTTCCCAATAGAACCTACAATAATGACTTCAACATGAGGAAGAGATGGTATTTGTTCTGCAATGCCATTACCATCATTACCTATTACTCCAATGCCATGCGAATCATCTACAACCAGTATAAAGCGTTTATGTGTAGATAAGTGCTGTAACCAGGAAAAGTCATAGCTTTCTCCATACAGGGGATCAAGGGAGTTTGTCAGAAAAACCAGCGGAGAAGATGTTGACTCTTCTGTTGTATTGCAAATGTGTTCTATCCATTCCTGATAAGAAGAGAGAAAAGAAGGATCTGAGTTGCTGGTCCATAATGCCGGATGCGTACGTGGTGCATAGAATAGCTCACCTTCTGTCTGTAGCATTCGCACGATGGCTTGTCCTGCCAGAAAGCCGGAAGAAAAAGTAAGTGCAGCCTCTGTCTTTACATAAGTAGCCAGATATTGTTCGGTTTCTTCAAAAATATCCAGTTGTATATTGGATATACGGGAACTTGAGTAATTAGTACCATACTGGGTAATACCTTCCTGTAAGTATCCTTGAAAATTAGGATTTCTGGAAATTCCGAGATACGATGTACCACTAAAATATAAGAATTCTTTTCCCTCCGTCTGAATGACTCTGTCAGGTAGATGTTGTATAATCTGTATCATGCTGAAATGGTCTATAGCAATGAATGCTATGGTCGTAGGTTGAATCGGTGCAACTAGGCATTTTCGATTAATTCGGCTCCTGTTCCATTCTGATTCGAAAAGGTTACTTTGCCATAGTCTATGGATACACCTGTTGCAATATCTTTACTGAGTAATAATGCCCCATCCATATCTACATAGTCCAATAGGGGGAGTAGTTGTCCAATTGCTGAAATTCCTATCGTAGATTCTGTCATGCAACCTACCATAACCTTCATACCCAGGGTACGGGCTTCGGCAATCATGCGTCGGGCAGGAGTGAGACCACCACATTTGACCAGCTTTATATTGATACCATGAAAATGTCCATGACATTTGGTAACATCATTTTCTGTTATGCAGCTCTCATCGGCAATCAGAGGGAGTGCTGAATGGGTATATACTTCTTTCATACCTGTCCAGTTATCAGCTTTCAGAGGTTGCTCTATAAATTCAACACCGAGCTTTTGCAGTTCATACGAGTTGCGAATAGTTTCTTCGGGAGTCCAGGCGCAATTGGCATCTACTCTGAATATAGCCTCTGTATGTTTGCGTAGCTCACGTACGATTGCTACATCATCAGCTGTGCCAAGTTTGATCTTATAAATAGGCCAGGGAAGTTCTTTGAGTTTGGCAACCATCTTTTCTACCGAATCAATGCCAATGGTATAATTAGTGAGGGGCAGGTTTTGTGTTGATAAGCCCCAATGTTTATAGAGTGGTTCTCCTATCGATTTACCATACCAGTCATGGGCAGCTATGTCCAGTGCACATTGCGCAAAGGAGTGATCTTTCAATACCGAATGCATCTCCAGCCAGAATGCTTCAGGTGAAAGAATAGGGGTATCCTGAATCTGATTTCGAAGACTTTCCAGTATGGCCGTCATACTTTCGATAGTTACCCCATAATATGGGTTGGATGTTGCTTCCCCATATCCGTGATGTATTCCATCGGTAAGTTCTACAATAAGAGTAGGTTGTACATCTCTGGAATCATAGGAGATGGTAAATGTGTGTTTTAATGGAAGGTCAAACGAACGGAGGATCAGATTCATATGTATGGCAGGCTAATGATAGGTTTGAATGTGCAAGTTAATTTTTTGACTAAACCTTTTTCAAGGAATGTTGATTTTTCCATTCATGTATCTGTCTCTGTTGTACATGCAGTTATGTATTTATTAGTTAACTGCTTCAAAAAAATGTAGTGAAGCTGTTGGGACCAGGAGGAAAAGCAAATACTTTAGCTATACAGCTTTTCTTATTACTTTAATGGAGGTGGCAATAACTTTTGAAAAGTAAAATTAACTACTCAATGCACATACCCGAAGCCAAATGCAAATGTTTTATCCCTCCATTTTATTTTAAAGACTATACTGAAACTTATCTTGGACAAGATAACACACATGGCAGGTATGCGGATGTTACTCTTTGTACCTGCATTCACTGTGGTACCAAGTGGCTGCATTACCTGGTAGAATATGAGGCCTTTTCCCAGTCAGGTAGGTGGTACAAAGGAATTATCACTGATAAAGAACTACCTCAGATAGACCCTGAAAATGCAGTTGTTTATCTGGAAAACCTGGAATGGTATATCTATGGTGGCTCCTGGTTTTCCTGTGCAGGACAGTATGGCAAGGGAAAAATGCAGGTTGATATGTAAACGGGTCGCTAACAATAATAACGAAGAGCTTTTACCTTTGACTAACAACTTTTTCCATAGATCAACCTTTTGGAAGCCGTTGGATAGTTAGTAAAAGAGTGTTTTTTTGACAATTATTATTACTCGTTATAGAAAAATTTTAACTTAGCATCATAAACCTTATTGTATTATTTATGAAAAAGCTTTTGTTTTCTGCTGTTTTATTTTTTGCTGTTTCATTTATTTTTGCTCAAACCAAATCACCCAAGAAAAACATGAACCATATAAAGAAAGGGTTTGTACACACTGTATATTTCTGGCTGAAAGAACCTAATAGCCAGGTTGCCAAAGATTCATTGTATCAGGGATTGCAGTTGCTGGCAACAGTGGGTGAAATTCAGGAAGGATATATTGGAGTACCTGCTGAGACTCGTCGTCCTGTAATTGATCATTCCTATGCTTACTCAATCACTTTTGTGTTTAAAAGCAAAGCGGATCAGGATATTTATCAGGAACACCCAATCCACAAAAAGTTTATTGAGTTATACTCTCATTTGTGGGAACGTGTACAGGTATATGATGCTACAAGTTTATAATAGCTATCTCAGAAAGAGTGTATAGATGATAAAAAAGAAGCTCCATTGAAAAATGGAGCTTCTTTTTTTATAGTGTTTGATTAAGACCACAGCTTTTCAGGATATTTGCCCTGAGCTACCAGTTCTTTGATTGCATTTACAACCATCTGACGGTCTTCACGATACGTTACTCCAAACCATTTGGCAGGTGTTGAAATAACTTTTGTATGTGCTTTTCCTTGCTTGGACATTTCTCCCATGAAGTTAGGAATAAAACATTCTGCCTTCAGGTCATTGCCATTTTTCTTTAGAAATTCTGTAAAATATTCTTTCATCAGTGGGAATGCAGATGGAGGGAAACCCATGAAGTTCATAGATACAGGCTCATCACCGGTTAGGTCTACCCAGCCATTTTCTGTTTCATAACGTGCTCCGGTAGCTGTTTTCTCTACTTTGGTACGTTCAACTAACTGAGTAAGGTTGCCATTGGCATCTGCCTCCAGAATACCGCGGGCTACAGAACCATGTTCAGAAAGTGTATTTTTAATTTTATAGCCAATATTGATATATTCAGTGCCATTTGGATCCAGTTTGGATAGTTCTTTGGCAATAAGATCAAATGATTCGAAGCCATAAAAATCATCCGCGTTGATCATACAAAAAGGCTCGTTAATAGCTTCTTCACCCATCAGAACTGCATGAACAGTTCCCCATGGCTTTGTTCTTCCTTCCGGAGGGGTGAAGCCTGCTGGTAGCTTTGTTAATTCCTGGAATACATATTCAACAGGAAAGCGGCTGCTGAAGCGTTCATGAAAAATCTCTTTAAAATCTGCTTCAATATCTTTACGAATTACGAAAACTACTTTGCCGAAACCGGCACGAATAGCATCATAAACAGAATAGTCTAGTAGAGTTTCGCCAGACGGGCCCATTCCGTCCATTTGTTTTAGTCCACCATATCGGCTTCCGACACCTGCGGCTAAAATGAGTAGTGTTGGTTTCAAAATGAAAAAGGTTAATGGTTAATATCTATAAAAATTACAAACAGGGATTTGCTGATGATCGTTGTTAAAAAAAATAATACCACACCCAATGCAAAAGCTTCAATATGACATTTCAGTGCTTTTACATTGGGTGAGTACTAAACGATTACTTTGTTTTGTCTACAATGGCAGTGACAGGAAGACGAGCTTTATTGCATATATCTATCACCTTTATAACTTCCCCATATACAATAGTTTCATCTGCACGCAGGGCAATGGTTGGATTGTCCAGTTTACTGGCTTCGGCTGTAAGTTCTGTCTGAAGATCTTCAAAGGCTACTGATCTATTTGATTTTTCAATATAATATTTCAATATCCCATTTTCTTCCCGAATATACAGATTGAGCTTTTGTTTGGGGATAGTTTGCCCCGTTGCTGCTCTGGGCAATGTAAGCTTGATAGCATTGGCACTGGCCAATGTACTCATAATCAAAAAGAACAGTAACAGGAAAAATAAAATATCTGACAGAGCAGAAGCTTCTACTGCGGATTCTTTTCTACGATGTCTGCGAAGATTCATAGGAGTTTAGTTTATCAGGATGCTGTGCCGGAAATATTATCTTCTTACAGTTTCTTTTACCTGAACAGGTTTATACAGAATATCCATAAAGTCTATGGCAGTTACCTCCATCTTGTTTACGTTCCGGTCGATCATATTGTTCAGATATGTATGTAACATATGAGCCAATACACCCACAATCAGACCTGATGCTGAGGTCACCATTTTGGTATAGATACCACTGGAAATAACCCCAATACTAATGTTATCAGAAATTGAAATATCAAAGAATGCCTTGATCATACCTACTACAGTTCCAAGAAAACCAAACATAGGAGCAATAGCTGCAATAGCTGCCAACAATCCCAGGTTCTTTTCCATTTGGTAGATCTCTACCCGAGCCGTGTTTTCGATAGCAGACTCCACATCGCGGATTGGAGAACCGATACGGGATAATCCTTTACCAATCATACGGGCAATAGGAGTTTTGGAATACTGACATACTTCCTGTGCTCCACGTATATCTTCATCACGCAGTCGATCACGTATTTTACTTAGAAAATCAGGATCCATTTTACTGGCAGACTTGATATACAGATAGCGCTCTATAAACATATAGATGGCGGCAAATAATAAAATACCGATAGGAAGCATGATCCAGCCCCCTTTCATTAACAAGTCCAGGAGAGAAAGTTCTTTGGTTGTAGCTGTAACTGAATCGGTGGCCACTGCTGTCGTATCGCCGGTCACTACTTGCAAAAGAATGGTTAGAAACATTGTTAGGATTTTGTGTTTAGATAAGATGATAAATTTTATCAGGAATTTAGGTGCAGAGGGCCAATGATATTACCCATATCCTATTTGTATTTGCGTATTCAACGAAAAATTGAGTCCAAAATTATTATAAACCGGATAATTTCCGCAAGTTTCCAACCTTTTCTTTTCAAACAATGTTGCTGTGAGTAATAGATTCTGAAAAAAGAAAGGCTTTGACTGAGATCAGATTTATTAACTCTTCTACTATTTCGGAGCTTCGGTTTGTGAATGATAATATGCTGAAATCTGAATTCAGAATCTGAAATTTAGCGTACTTCTCTATCTTTGCACAAAATTTCTGTATTGAAATGACTGACGAAAAAATAATTGTACCCTATAAAGGCCAGCAAGCTGGCAAAAAGGAGCAGGTCGCTTCCATGTTTAATACGATATCTCCTAAGTATGACCTGCTGAATCGCCTGCTTAGCTTTGGTATCGATATCTACTGGCGGAAACGTGCCATTAAACTATTGCAATCAGAAAAGCCAAAAACGATTCTGGATATAGCTACCGGAACAGCTGATTTTGCAATAGAGGCACTGAAACTCAATCCAGATAAAATAGTAGGGGTAGACATTTCAGAGGGAATGCTGGCTATTGGGAGAGAGAAGTTAAAGAAGAAAGGTCTGGACCAGAGAATAGAATTACGACTGGGGGATTCCGAAAAATTACCTTTTTCAGACAATTCTTTTGATGCTGTCATCGTTTCTTTTGGCGTAAGGAACTTTGAAAATCTGGAACGTGGTCTTGCCGATATGTTTCGGGTAATCAGACCAGGCGGTACATGTGTGATTCTGGAATTTTCCAAACCACGTAGTTTTCCTTTTAAACAATTCTATGATTTTTATTCATACCGGATTATGCCTCTGATTGGAAAAACTGTTTCCAAAGATGACAGCGCTTATCGGTATTTACCTGAATCTGTTCGTGCATTTCCTGATGGAAAAGATTTTACAGCTATTCTGGATAAGGTTGGCTTTCGCAAAACCCGGAGCCTCGCATTGACTTTTGGTATTTGTTCTATCTATACTGGAAAGAAAGAAAAATAGCTAAAGTCACAGATTGAAAATATGTATAATTTCACAAACACCTATCCACAACATACCAAATACATACCAGGCATCGTTACATTGTCTGAATAAATCATATAAGATAGTAATGTTGTTGGCTGCCAACTAGTAAGCCTGCATACGTACTTTTAATGTGCACCTCTGCACATAAGCACTGAGCACATTATCTTTAATCGCATGAAAAAAATACACTGGAATAAACTGATTATCCTTTTTATCTTATCTGGCAGCTGCCTTCTGACTTTTTCGACGCAAGCCCAAAATACGAAACGTCCAAGTATGTATAGCTTGCATCTGCCTGATTATGACGACAAGCCTGTACACTACGGTTTTTTTATCGCGGGTAATGTATCTACACTTACACGTCGGTATTCAAGCGGTTTTGTAAATGGTAATGATACCATTGCTGCTATCAATCCCAAGTGGTCACCTAGTTATGGGTTGGGATTTATTGTAGCCTATGGATTAGATCCGCAGTTTGATATATGTCTGGTGCCTGCCTTTTCCTATTATGAACGGAGAGTAGAATATACTTCTACTGCTGGGAATGTAAAGGAGTTGATTCTGGAATCAGGCTTTGTAGAGTTATCCATGCTGGCACGTTATAAATCTATCCGAAGAGGTAATATCCGGATGTATATGGTAGGTGGTATAAAACCAGCTATTGAGGTAGGTTCTAATGTAAAAAGCAGAGGTTCGAATACACTTCGTACACAAAATTTTGACCTCAATATCGAATATGGATTCGGTGCTGATCTATTTTACGAATTCTTTAAGTTTACTCCTGAGATCCGGTTTTCGCATGGCATAACCAATCTGCTGGTAAAGGATAAAAATATCTACAGCCGTGGACTTAGCCGGCTTGGTGGGCATAGTGTGACACTGTATCTGTATTTCTAATACAAAGGTTATCAGTTGGTTTGTCTTTGTAAGAACAATAATGAATATTGGATTTTTGCATTAGTTATATACTTTGGTTTGCATATATTGAAGCGAGATTAAAAGTCATTTTATTCAAAATGACTTTTATTTTTTATGGCATAGACTTTTGTCTGTTGCACTTTAACGTTCCTGACCGAATATATGGAAATTGCACTAGTACTATCTCTTTTAGTTGTAGCTATTATCCTTTTTGCTACTGAAAAACTTTCCGTTGATGTTGTTACAATTCTATTGCTAATTGTGCTAATTCTTTCCGGGATTCTTTCTCCTGAAGAAGCCTTTGTAGGATTTAGCAGTGACTTCATTATTATTCTGGCCTCTATTTTTGTTGTCAGTGGAGCCTTGCAGGAAACAGGTGTATTGGACAGGATTGGATCTTCGCTGGTGAAGATCTCATCAAAGGCTACTGCGGGTGTGGTGGCTACACTGGTGATGTTTATCGCAGGCAGTGTCTCAGCGTTTATGAACAATACTACAGTCACTGCCATTTTTGTGGGGCCAGTGATTGGAGTTGCCAAGAAACTGCGAATCAGTCCTTCAAAATTATTAATGCCCTTGGCTTTCTCTTCCATTCTGGGTGGCACCTGTACACTGATTGGTACTTCTACCAATGTGGCAGTCAGTGGCTATCTGGAGAAAAACAATCTGACTAGTATTGGAATGTTTGAAATTACCCCCATAGGTATTATACTCTTTCTGACAGGTATAGCATTTATGTTTCTGGTTGGCAATAAGATGTTACCTGATTACAAAGATTCTACCTATATGGAAGAATATTCTATGCGGGAATATTTAAGCGAAGTGGTTGTAACACCAGGATCTGCTTTGGCAGGACAGCGAATATTCAATACGGAGCTGAGCCGAATGGATATACGTATTTTAAAAATACTTAGAAATAATCAGGTATATTTTCCTCATCCGGATCTGGTTATTCAGGAAAATGACTTATTGCTGGTTGAAGCAAAACTAGACGATCTGATTCGTATCAAAGAAACCAATGGTATAGAAATCCGCGGTGATATGTTGAGTAATGCTTCGCTGGAATCACCAGAAATACAATTGGCAGAGGTATTAGTAACCCGTACAGACTCAGATCTGATAGGAAATAACATCAAGAATGCAAACTTTCGCCAGCGGTTCGGTTTGGTGGTCATTGCCATCCACCGATATGGGGAGACACTCAGAGAAAAGATTCACAACATTGATTTAAAACTAGGAGATCTGCTTCTGGTACAGGGAACTCCCGAACGATTGGCCTATCTGCGGGAGAATCATGATCTGACAGTAATGGGAGAGTTTAAACCTTTATTGTTTAAACAAAAACGAGGTATACTGGTTGTAGGACTTTTTGTATTGGCTGTATTAGTAGGTTCCTTAACGAATGTACCTCTTTCCGTTTGTTTTCTAACAGCGGCTGTAGGATCTGTCCTGACAAAGGCTATTTCATCACAGAAAGCCTATGAGATCATTGATTGGCGATTATTAATCCTGATAGGAGGTATGAGTGCTTTTGGTATGGCCATGCAGAAGACCGGAGCTTCGGAGTGGTTGGCTAATCTGATTGTGGATTTGTTTAAGCCGCTTGGTAATGTGGCTATCTTGGCTGGTTTTGTGATTCTTACTGTATTTCTAACACAACCTATGTCCAATGCCGCTGCGGCACTGGTTATTTTACCTATCGCCTTACAGACGGCTACTTCTCTTCAGGTAAACCCCAGAACGTTTGCTATTGGGGTAATGCTGGCTGCCTCCGTTTCTCTGGTTACTCCTTTCGAGCCTTCCTGCATTCTTGTATATGCACCAGGCAAATATAAGTTTGCTGATTTTTTTAAGATAGGCTCATTGCTTACGTTTATTCTGGTGTTAATTATTGTGGTATTAGTGCCTTATCTTTGGCCATTCTAGGCATGTGGTTTTATAGTATATTCTGAACATTTTGCCTATGCATATCGCGATTGCTGGAAATATTGGTGCCGGTAAAACAACACTGGCAGGATTATTAGCTTCTCATTATGGTTGGGAAGCGTTGAAAGAGATGCCTGACGAAAATCCGTATCTGGCCGATTTTTATGAGGACATGCCACGATGGGCTTTTCAGGTACAAGTCCATTTTTTAACCAGCCGGTTTGATCAGCTTATTCAGATTAGCCAGGCCAAACATCCTGTTATCCAGGATCGGACTATCTATGAGGATGCATTTGTATTTGCCAAAAATCTCCATGACTCTGAAATAATGAGTACACAGGATTATCAAACGTACCATCGGTTATTTGATATAATCATGCGGTTGGTGCGGCCACCTGATTTACTTATCTTTCTGGATGCTGGTTTACCTAAACTAACCTTGCAGGTAAAGAAACGAGGAAGGCTGTATGAACAAAGTGTAGATATTACCTATCTGGCAACGTTGCAGAAACACTACCAGAACTGGATCAGGTCTTATCAGGAAAGCCCAATGTTGTATATTGATGTAAACGAACTGGACTTCCTGAACAGACCTGAGGATTTTCAGATGATAGTAGAGAAGATTAATCACTACTTATCCCTCTGAAATGAGAAACACTATTTTTCAAACGTAATAGGTATCGTTACTTTGGTTTTATCCCAAAGCAAAGAAAGATCTGCTCCTGCCTTGGTTTCATCAAACTTGATGGTAAAGGCCTCATACGTTTCTTTGATGATGTCAGCTTTTGCATCTACTGTAAGGGTATTTTTGGATGGATCATAACTAAATGCACCCCATTGACCCAATTCTCCATTGAGAATAATTGTCCATTTTTCGGCATCAGGGATTGTAAACAAGGTATAGGTTCCTGCCCGTAAAGGTTTTCCACCAAACTTTACATCTTTTGTAAATGTAATCTCTGTTGCTTCGTTGGCGCCTGTACGCCATACTTGTCCAAAAGGTTGAAGTACTCCAAATACTTCTCTTCCTCTTTTTAAGGGCTGACCATACACTACCCGAATATACATATTGGTGGATTTGTATTGTGCCAGCGCCACCGGACTAGTTCTTGGGCGAGGAGTAATAATAGAATCCACACGAGATGACACTGGTAAAGAAGGTGTTTTTAATACTGGTTCTTTTGTTGGAGACTGAGCTGATACGAACTGATAGCTTAGAAGGAGAGAGGTTATAACTGGAATAAACGATTTCATTACAGAAACTATAGATTATGTAAAAGAGTGTGTTGCGAATTACTTGCAAATAAACGAAAGTAAAATAATTATTGTTGCCTGAATGTTCCAGTAAATAAAAGATAACAGGTTATACGACTTGTTGAATGTATAAAAAAAGAACCTCAATGTCATATAGTTTTTATCTGGATGACAGTGAGGTTCTGAACAGGCAGTCTTTAGTTGGCTTTCTGGATAGTTACATTGGTAATTTCTACACGGCGCTCTGCAGAGGCAGCAGGACTATATAGCGAACTTCGTACATCGTCCCGGTTATCACTAATGTTGCTACTGGCATTATCCTCACCTGAGGCTTGTTCTGTAATCAGAAGCAGCCCCTTATCCATATACTCTTTAAATTGACCGTCTTTATATGTTCGGAAATGATTTTCAATGCTGCTGACCCGGCGGCCTGTCAGCATTTTGTTATAGTCTCCTTCAGCAAGAGGGCTCGCAAATCCAGTGACTGTGATCTCAACTTTGTTTCCTTCTTTAAGTTTCGCTAATAATTTGTCGGAAAGTGCAGTAAGGTCATTGTAGCCTTTTTTTACTTTTGAGTCAAAGAATTGTTCTACCTCCTGTTTGAAGGCTTCTGCATTAGAACTGCCTTTACTATATTCCTTTGTAAATACTTCTTTCTGATTATAATAGCTGGCATATGTTTGGCCATAGGTCAGTTCCGTAGTACTGGTCTTTGTTTTAGGATTTGGGTAATCATTATTGAAATATAAGGCAATAGGTTGGAAATTTTCAATAGTGGTTGCTACTGTTGCCGAGGTTTGTTTCGGATCTTTTACTACAGGTTCTGCTTTATTTGCCTGTGCTGCAAAAAGAGTAGTGTCTGTAGTGTTGGATTGATAGCTCGTATACCATATAACACCACATATCAGTATGGCGGCTACTACACCCCCTATAACCCAACCGGAAGGGCCTGTAGATGTTATTTCCTGTGAGGCCATAGTGGCTACTGCGGGCTCTGTCAGTGGCGATGTAGATGCTACTGAAGTCAAAGGAAGCGCTTCCGTTTGAGGGTATACTTTAGGTTTGGGTGCCGGAATATCTCTGGGCATGATGGGGTCAACCAATACTGGCTCTGATTTGGTTATGCCATTGTAAGACAAATAGGTGCTATCCTGTATTGGGAGAGCCTCTACCTCTATACCAGATTCTGCAGTCTGGATTACTGCCAGATTAGCTAAAGCAAGTTCACGAGAGTTATAGAACGCACTACGTGCTATCTCCTGATTATTACCCGACCTGAGGCTATAAAAGTATTGTCCGTCTTCTTCCTGAACCCTCCAGCGTGATTCTATCGGTGCATTTCGTTTGACGGATTCGAGTCCGTTATCACGTGTTTGAGCTGTTGGGTAAGATTCGCTGAACAGGATGGGGGTACCCTGATCGTTATTATAGTGAAAATAATAGGCGTTATTTTTTATACTATAGAAAGGTTCAAATCCCTTGATGCCCACAGGTGACCGTTGGGTAAAGTCATACTGATCAATGGTGCGTTTGGACTTCTCTGATAGATTGGTCACAGGTTCAGGATGGTCAACATGCAGGCTGAGCCGTTGAGTCTCTACTGTATGAAGTTCTTCTGTGTATAAGTCTACCTGATATCTGGAAGCGTAGGTGACAGACTGATTTTTTAAAAAGAGGATAGCCGCCTCCATCGCCGCTGTTGTGTCAAACAATGGACTCCGGGCAATTTCCTGATTATTGCCTGCTTTCAGTATAAAATAATGTTTCCCTTCTTCTTCGTTTCTTACATATCGGGCATCCTGGTAGGCATTTTTGATAACGGAACGGATGCCGTTGTCGCGTCCTGCTATATTTCCATATCCCTGACTGTAAAGTATGGCCTGTCCATCGGTATCATTGAAATGAAAGTAATACTGTTTGGTGTCTGCCGATTGGAAACTTTCAAATCCCGCCTGTCCGGACTGAGATACCACTGTAAAGTTATATTTGTCTACAGGAGGATTTCCGTTGCGGGTACTTGTCTTTTCAGGCTTTCTATAATTATCAGCAAAGCTTTGAACCGTTTTTTGCAGCGACTGTATAGCTTCATCTCTTTCAGTTGTAGTAGTAAAGAAGTTACTTCTGGCTATTTCTCTGCCATTTATAGCTTTTAAAATAAAATAAGCTCCAGTATCGGTTTCTTTGCGTTCATATCGTTTTTCTTTATCTGCATTTTGTATCACAGACCATATACCGTTATTCCGGGTTGTTTCGCTGGCATAAGCCTGACTATAAAGGATAGGTTGCCCCTGTGAATTATTGAAATGAAAGTAGTACAGATTGTTCTTTGCACTTTGGAAAACCTCAAAACCTGCTTTTCCTGATCGGGATAACTGTGTAAAGTCATAGGCATCCAGATCTACCTGAAGGCCTGGCCTCTGGATTGATTGGGTCCGGGTTTCTATAACATTTACTTCATAGTCACTTGTTGTTGAGAGTTGCTCAATCAGCCTATTGATACTTACATTCACATTCTCCATACTATCATAGGGTATGCTTCTTGCAATCTCAGTATCCCCTGTCTGTATGGCAAACAGGTAGTTTCCGCTCTCTGTATGTGTTATATAATTAGCTGCTGTAGCGGCTAACTGTATAAAGTTACGAATGGCATCCATACAGGATGATGGATCTTGGTAAGTAGTGTTACCTGCCATTAGCAGATTGTTGTCCTCCAGTAACTGAAACACATACACATCGTTGGTGCGAATAATTTCAAAGTGCATAACAAATGAAGAGATTAGTGGCTAAAAAAGATATGAACAGGCGTTCAGTTATAGTCAATCTACAGGCTAAAAAATGTAGCCGTTATAGTTTGTGCAGTTTGAGTTGATACAGCAAATTATATTGAAAATCAGAGAAATAAAAAAGAATTAGCGATTTTTTTAACGAAAAAAAAGTTATTCGTTTCTTTTTGTTTGTACCTGTTACCGAGCTGTTGGGTATTCAGAATAGGTAATACCTATACTTTGAGACGAATGTAGAAAATGTAAATAATACAAAAGAATATTTTGGATATGGCCTTCTTTCGGAAGTAATACTTACCGTTTTTTCAGGAGTGTGGAAATGGTGCCTCAGTGAATATAAGTTGTAAACTATATGGGATGTAATTGTTTGTTTGTCAGTAGATTGTTTGTAATTGTGAATAGGTACGGGATTTTAATAGGAAGGAACTAAGAGACAAGGTATAATCGAAGATGTTGATTTCAGAAACCTCCTAGTCTGTCTGAAGGAACAAAAGAGATAGTGAGATGATGGAATTACATAGATAGGATAACTACTAATATGCCTTAGTAACTATTCTCCACAAATCTGATGAACTAATTTAATAAATAGATATGGTAAAGCATTCAAAGAAAGCAGAACAGCTGCTGTTAGATCCAACTGTTTCAGCTAAGCGGGCAGGCCTGATATATACTACAGATCAAACTCCGGGTATTACTCGTCGACTGAAAGGTGAGTCGTTTGAATATATATATCCCAACGGGAAACTTTGTAAAGACAAGGCTACACTGAAACGTATCCATAGTCTGGTGATCCCGCCTGCCTGGGAGAAAGTATGGATTTGCCCAGATGCAGATGGACACCTGCAGGCTACAGGCTTTGATCAGAAAGGACGGAAGCAATATCGTTATCATCCGGATTGGAATGCAGTCCGAAGCGAGACAAAGTTTCATCGCCTTCACTTGTTTGCAGAACATCTGCCTGCTATCCGGAAAAAGGTAAATGAAGATCTTGCCTCTCCCGGTATTACCTATCGTAAAGTCCTTGCTCTCATTGTACGGCTTTTGGAATATACCAATATTCGGATCGGAAACGATGAGTATCGGAAACTATATGGTTCTTTTGGACTTACTACCTTACGTGACAGGCATGTCAAGATTGAAGGAACAAAGACTACCTTCTCTTTTAAAGGCAAAAAAGGAGTAGAGCATCAAATTGCTTTGCAAAGCCGACGTCTTACTCAGTTAATAAAGCAGTGTCGTGACATACCTGGATACGAACTGTTTCAGTATTATGACGAAAAAGGACAAAGACAAAACATTGGCTCCAGTGATGTCAATAATTATCTGAAAGAGATTACACAGGATTCCTTCACTGCAAAAGATTTTCGTACCTGGGCAGGAACCTTGCAAGCCTTCAGGACCTGTTGTTCATTAGGTCAGTTTACCTCAGCTGCTGAAGCAAAAAAGAATGTAGTTCAGGTGATTGAGGAAGTAGCTCAAAAGCTGGGTAATACTCGTGCTGTATGTAAAAAGTATTATATACATCCTCATATTCTGGAAAGTTATGAGACAGGTGTACTTTGTGATTACTTTGGAAAAGTCTCAGAATCAGGTGAAATTACTGAAGAACTATCCGAAGTTGAGACACTGGTGAAGGACTTGTTGGTGAAGGGAATGAAAAAGAAATAAGAAACGCACTGTTTTGAATTATCTGAATACAGATGTAAAGAAACTACCCAGGTTTATGGACGAATACCCATTTTTACTCTGTGGCAATTAGTAATTCAGACCTCTGTAAGAATACTCCTGAAGTTTATTACACTGTGACAGACTGCTCTGGTTAGTAGTATGTGGCGAGGACAAACCTCCAATCTCAAATGAGTTACAGTTGGTTACACATGGTTACACTTGCGGTTACACTTTAACTAGTTGATAGTGAACGCAGTTACACTGGTTACACAGTTTTGCCATTTTTTGTAAAAGTTCCCAGAAAGAAAAGCAAGTATATACTCCCTTTATATATACTATATACTATATTAATATACGTATGTGAGAAATAAGTGTAACCAGTGTAACCGGCCTCATTTACAGGAGTTTAAAAGTGTAACCGCAAGTGTAACCATGTGTAACCTAATGTAACCGGCCTTATTATCAGGCATTTACTGTGTAAACTATAACTAGATTGAATTTATCCAATAATGTAGAAGCGATTGGCATATCACCATTATACGGATTCGAATTAATCCAGACATTCTTTGAAGATTAGGACTGAATTATTCATATGAAAACTTTTGCCGTGAATTCCGATCAACCATTCATCTTGCGGTTTATTCTATGCAAAAGCTATTTCTGCGGTTTATTCAACGCATCTGTATTTTTGCGGTGAATTCTAGGCAAAAATTATTTTTTTCCAACAAACCAAGTAAACTTCTCTGCTTGATGCTTGTGATGAAGTATACTCAACGATTAACCCTGTGTGTATTTCAGTTCAGTCGCCCTATATGAGCATAAATCAACACATGGAAACATCAATGGATTAGTGCTAAATAATCAAGGTGCTAAAAGAAATGTTCTGCTATTTTTTATGGGGTCAGATACGATCTTTTAGTGGTGGAGGGCCATGTAATACCAGTTCCCAGTCTTCAAATGGAGGCTCGACTTCAAAAGCAGAATCACAATAAGAGCGAATATATTGGGTAGCTCTCTTTTCTGCATACTTTGCATTTAAAACTGTTCCATTTTCATCTACCTCAATCACATTAGCATAAATCGCAAAGGCCTGTTCGATAGCACTGGGTTCTTCTCCATAGAGAGAAAGATACTCTATGCCTTCCAGCATATAATGTGTACCACTTGCCATAAAATAGGCGAAGGTCCGCAGGGCTCCACTAAAGGAATGGCTTAATTTCATTAATTTACTTATGTTATTTTAGTCTTTATATATTTTTTAAATTCTTCGCCATATTCCTGGATGCCAATAATTCGATTTTCGTTTACTTCTATTTCCCTAACCTTGTCGTTAAGATTACGTAAATCTGAATGGACAGAGTAGACAGGAATGTTTTTTTCTCTAAATAAATCCAACCATTTCAAATCATCCAAATGAATATAGTTAGGGCTTGCATCTGGATACTTTTGATATTTTACTAAATGATCTGCCTTCTGAAATCTTATATTACATTTGTATAAGAGGCTAATATAAAGCTCATATCTGAGATTGCCTGTAAGGGTTAACCGATCACTGTAAGATTCTGGCGCTCCGTCCCAACCATACAAAATGGGATTCTCTTCTTTGGAATTGATGAATGTAAAATAATAGTTTACATCAAAAAGATTGATAAAACAGATTTTATCAGTCTTTGTCAGATACTCTTTCCCGTCTAAAACATCTCTTATTTTGTCATTCATTTTTGCTTTAATAGTGTCCTCTTTTGCTGCTTTTTCTGCTTTCAAGATATCTTGCATGGTAAATAGCATTAAATCAAAATCCTTAATCCTAATTTTTCTGCCAAAGTGCTTGAGATATGTTTTCAAACTACTATCAAAATAGAAATCGATCTCATTTTCCAATGCAACTATTTCTTGCTCAGAAGCACCTTCAAAATCTTTAATAGACGCTGCATTGATCTGAATTGAGAGATCTTTTACTTCATTAAAGAATATATCGTATTTATTCATACTTAATTTGAACAGACACCTCTAATATCTTGGCTGAAGATATTCTTTGGTAAAAATTATATCATCTATTGTCTTTTTATTTTCTGAAATGTTGATGTAAACTTTTCTAATATGCTTGGATAATTATAGGAAGTGTGTCTTGATTAGTTATGTTTACTATTTGATCCGTTTAAACCCAGCTTTTAAAAATATTCTATGTCAGTTACTCTTTTTGAAGAAGAAAACATCTATCGATTATTTGCATCCGGACAGCCGGACAATATCCAGATTGGCTTACAAGTTGCTCAGGCGCTAACTATTACTATACAACCCTACCTTGACGAAATTGAAAAGATTTATCGGCTGGTCTATCCCCGGAAAAAAGCCCGGCCTGTTGCTCAGCTTCTATTTGTACAGGGTGCTACCCAATTGAAACTTTCTGATAAATCTCTGAGTAGTATACCAGAGGGAATCAGACACATGAAACTACTTACTGAGTTAAGTCTGGATACAAACAATCTTACCAGCCTCCCTGAAGCCATTGGTCAGTTAAATCAACTACGAGTAGTAAACCTGCAACGAAATCAGCTGAATTCTTTGCCTGATTCCTTTGGTAGATTAAACAATTTAATTGAGTTTGATCTTATTCAAAACCAATTTGAACAATGGCCTGAACCTATCAATTATCTTTCTGCACTTCAGGAACTCTACTTTTCAGATAATCTGCTGACAGCTATACCAACCGATATTGCTAAACTGACCCAACTGAAGAAATTGTTTTTAGTGAAAAATCAACTCAGAGAACTGCCCGAACAAGTGGGCTCTCTGACAGAGTTAGGGATGCTGGCGTTAGCAGACAATCAACTTATAAGCCTACCGGAAAGTATAGGTAATCTGAGCAAGCTTACCTATTTAAATCTGTCTTACAATCTCCTTTCAGAGCTTCCGAAATCTTTCAATCTGTTGAAACAGCTTGAAACACTATACTTGAAACACAATTACCTTACATCCTGGCCTAAGCATGCTGAACTAACTAACCTGAAGCGATTAGATCTGTCTGGAAACAAGCTCACTAAACTTCCTGAATCAATTACCCAACTTACTAATCTAAAGGAGTTAATACTTACCGATAATCCACTGAATGCAAAGGCTAAATCTTCTATAAAAAACTGGTTACCAAATTGCCGGATTACTTTCTGATCCAAGGCCTCGCAAGTAAATAGTTGAGCAGTGTAGAATAGATGCTGATAATCAATGCCTGACACGTTTAGTTAACGTATTTACATGATTACAAGCATCTGAAGGGCATACGTTTGTCTATCTTCGAGTCATCTATTCGGGAATTACTTTTACTATTTTTAAGTTATCAATAGGACATTCCTGTTATCCCGAAACAACTATAATTACTGAATCTGGCAATCTGTAAAGGGAAAACAAAAAACTGCAAAATGTGGGTTTTGACTAGTGGCTATTTTGCCTGGAAGCAGGTGCGTAGTGACTAAAACAGGAGTGTTGATAAAGGAAAAATTAATACAAAAATGCCTATTGTACTACATTACAGTGGAATCTTATGTAGATCACTGGTAATATTGTGTACATTATTTACATTTGCGGACTAGCACTAAAAAGAAAATTTATGAGCATTTATAGTGAATACCTAAAAGAAATTGAAGAAAGAAAAGTTCAGGATCTTCATCCAAAACCGATTGATGGTGCTGAATTGCTAAGTGAGATCATTGCACAAATAAAAGATCGCAATAATGCGCACAGAAAAGATTCTCTCCGCTTTTTTATCTATAATGTATTGCCGGGAACTACCAGTGCGGCAGGTGTGAAAGCTAAGTTCTTAAAAGAAATTATTCTGGGTACATCCATAGTTGAAGAGATTTCACCTGCTTTTGCTTTTGAATTATTAGGACACATGAAAGGTGGTCCTTCCATTGAAGTGTTGCTGGATCTGGCTTTGGGTGATGATACTACTATAGCGAAACAAGCTGCCGAAGTCCTTAAAACACAGGTATTCCTGTATGATGCCGACACGGATCGTTTGAAAGAAGCATTCAAAAACGACAATCCAATAGCTAGAGAGATACTTGAAAGTTACGCACAGGCTGAATTCTTTACAAAGTTACCTGAAGTACCTGAAGAAATTCATATAGTGACTTTTATTGCTGGTGAAGGTGACATCTCAACCGATCTGCTGTCTCCGGGTAACCAGGCGCATTCCCGCTCAGACCGTGAACTACACGGTAAATGCATGATCACCCCTCAGGCACAAGCCGAAATCAAAGCATTACAGGCACAACATCCTGACAAGAGTATAATGCTGATCGCTGAGAAAGGCACTATGGGTGTAGGTTCATCCAGAATGTCTGGTGTAAATAACGTGGCGCTATGGACAGGTAAACAAGCAAGTCCCTATGTCCCGTTTGTGAATATTGCCCCTATTGTAGGTGGCACAAATGGAATTTCTCCTATCTTCCTTACTACTGTTGATGTTACTGGCGGAATTGGTATTGACCTCAAAAACTGGGTAAAGAAGGTAGATGAGAATGGCAAAGTTATTCGCAATGAAAATGGGGAGCCTATTCTTGAGCAAGTATACTCTGTTGCTACAGGTACTGTTCTTACAATCAATACGAAGACAAAGAAATTATATAATGGTGAAAAGGAGCTGATTGACATCTCTAAGGCACTTACGCCTCAGAAAAAAGAGTTTATCAGAGCAGGTGGATCATATGCCATCGTATTTGGTAAAAAAATCCAGACAGTTGCTGCAAAAATTTTAGGTATAGAACCAACTCCTGTATTTGCTCCGTCAAAAGAGATTTCCAATGAGGGACAAGGTCTGACAGCAGTAGAGAAGATATTTAATAAAAACGCTGTTGGTATTACTCCAGGTAAAGTATTACACGCTGGTTCGGATGTTCGTGTAGAAGTGAATATTGTAGGTTCTCAGGATACAACCGGACTAATGACCGCTCAGGAACTCGAGTCTATGGCAGCTACCGTGATTTCTCCAATTGTAGATGGTGCTTATCAATCTGGTTGTCATACTGCCTCTGTATGGGATAAGAAGGCACAGGCAAACATTCCAAAGCTTATGAAGTTCATGAATGAGTTTGGATTGATTACTGCCCGTGATCCGAAAGGCGAATATCATTCCATGACGGATGTAATTCACAAGGTGCTTAACGATATCACAGTCGATGAGTGGGCCATCATCATTGGTGGTGACTCTCACACAAGAATGTCGAAAGGGGTTGCCTTTGGGGCTGACTCAGGTACCGTTGCGTTAGCACTAGCTACTGGTGAAGCATCCATGCCAATTCCGGAATCTGTAAAAGTAACCTTCAAAGGCGAAATGAAGGATCATATGGATTTTCGTGATGTAGTACATGCTACCCAAGCACAGATGCTTCAGAAATTTGGCGGGGAGAACGTTTTCCAAGGTAGAGTTATTGAAGTACACATTGGAACCCTTCCTGCTGACCAGGCTTTCACATTCACAGACTGGACAGCAGAGATGAAGGCAAAAGCTTCTATCTGTATTTCTGAAGATGACACGCTGATTCAATCACTGGAAATTGCAAAAGGCCGAATCCAGATCATGATCGACAAAGGTATGGATAACAGCAGACAGGTTCTTCAGGGATTGATCAACAGAGCAGATAAGAGAATTGCAGAGATTAAATCAGGCGAAAAACCTGCTTTAACTCCAGATGCGAATGCCAAATATTATGCGGAAGTAGTAATTGATCTGGACGCAATTGCTGAACCAATGATTGCCGACCCAGATGTGAATAATGACGACGTTTCCAAGCGATATACTCACGATACCATTCGTGCACTATCTTACTATAGCGGCGAGAAAAAAGTGGATCTAGGTTTTGTTGGATCTTGTATGGTGCATAAAGGAGATTTGAAAATTGTCTCTCAAATGCTCAAGAATCTGGAAGAACAACAAGGTAAAGTTGAGTTTCATGCACCGCTTGTAGTGGCAGCTCCAACATACAACATTATTGATGAACTTCAGGCTGAGGGAGATTGGGAGATATTGCAAAAGTATTCTGGTTTTGAATTCAATGATAATGCACCAAAAAACACAGCACGTACCGAATATGAAAATATGATGTATCTCGAACGTCCGGGCTGTAATCTTTGTATGGGTAACCAGGAAAAAGCAGCAAAAGGAGATACTGTAATGGCAACCTCGACTCGTCTTTTCCAGGGAAGAGTTGTAGAAGATTCAGATCGTAAAAAAGGAGAGTCTCTTCTTGCCTCTACACCAGTAGTTGTCCTTTCTTCAATCCTTGGACGAATCCCTACTATAGAGGAATACAAAGCGGCAGTTGTTGGTATCAATCTGACTAAGTTCGCACCTCCTCTGAAGAATTTAACTTCAACTGCAAAAGACACGCTGTCTTATTAATAAAGGTTTTTGACATAAAAAAGGCTTCACTAATTAGTGAAGCCTTTTTTATGTGGTATGAACAATTAAACTGTAGTCAGCTAATTGAATGTTAGCTATTTTTTGCCAGTTTGCGGTCTGGTGTTGTCCGAATTTGACAATAGTTTATTCGCTTTTACTTTGCACAAGTATTTATTTCTAGTGTGTATATCCGATTCTATTAATGAACAATACAGAGTTAGTCACCAAGCCACACTACCCCATATTAGACGGCCTTCGTGGTGTCGCAGCCATAATCGTTGTAACCTTTCACCTGGCTGAGCCTTTAGCCACTGGCCATTTGGATAATCTGGTCAATCATGGTTACCTGGCTGTCGATTTTTTCTTTTTATTATCAGGTTTTGTGATGGGCTATGCATATGGCGACCGCTGGAATAAGATGACCCTTGGCAGCTTTTTCAAACGCCGTATTGTCCGTCTTCAGCCTATGGTAGTTTTGGGGATGACCCTTGGCGCTATTGGATTCTATTTCACAGATTCCACCCTATGGCCTCTTATTCATACCGTTCCCATCTGGAAGATGCTGCTGGTGCTGGTGATCGGTTATACAATCCTGCCCGTGCCCTTATCACTTGATATACGTGGCTGGCAGGAGATGCACCCATTGAACAGCGTGGGATGGTCACTGTTCTTTGAATACATTGCCAACATTCTATATGCTATCGGGATTCGGAAATTTTCCAACACCGCATTGAGTATCTTAGTAGGCATCGCTGCTATCGCACTTGTCCATATGGCAATCACAAACGGCGACGTTAGTGGTGGCTGGACGCTGAATATGGAACAGGTACGAATTGGGTTAACCCGTACCATATATCCCTTCTTTGCTGGTCTGTTATTATCCCGGATAGCAAAGCCGATCCGAATTAAAAACGCCTTTTTATGGTGCAGTCTTTTAGTAGCTATAGTACTTTATATGCCCCGCATTGGCGGGGCTGAGCATCTCTGGATGAATGGAATTTATGACTCTATTTGTATTATCGTCATTTTCCCGCTTATCGTATACCTTGGTGCAAGTGGGGTAATTCAAAGTCAACGAGAAAACAGAATATGCAAATTCTTAGGTGATATATCTTATCCACTTTACCTGGTACATTACCCGCTAGTCTATTTTTATGTTGCCTGGATCAGCAATCATAAAGGCATAACAATTGTGCAGGTGTGGCCCTATGCTTTACTTATTTTAACAGGTAGTATCATTTTAGCCTATGCCGCTTTGAAATGGTACGATGAGCCGATTCGCAGGTGGTTACACAAAAAGCTTACGTAGGATTGGAATAGGGGGTATCAAGAGGTAACTATTGGTAAAATCAGGAGTACTAATTGTATATCAGATTTATCTTTATGGGTGGAGGAAAGTCTGGGAGTTAACTAATTCTTTTTTATAGTGTTGAATCGACTTCCTACTTGTCATCAAATTACTTTTGATACAGCATACTTATCTTAACGAAACAGTACCAACTTTGGCAGTTATTAAAGCAAAAACCCTCAAAACATACAAGATCTGAGGGTTTAGTGGAGCGTATCGGAGTCGAACCGATGACCTCTACAATGCCATTGTAGCGCTCTAGCCAGCTGAGCTAACACCCCAAACGGATTGCAAATATAGGCGCAGGAGTATAGCACGCAAGAAAAGTGTAGACAAAATATTTTATTCTTTGTATCACATACTTTTCCTAATATAAAATCCTATACCTTTGTGACCCCAAATAATCCCTTTGTCTGCAAGAACTCAAACACTAACGACTTCTACTGGTGATACTGTCACCAGCTCACTAGCTACAAATACAATGAATCCGTTTAGTAAAACATTTAAACTAGGCATTCTCGGAGGAGGACAGCTTGGTCGCATGCTTATACAAGCCTCTATCGACTTAAATACATATATCAAAATCATGGACCCGGATGCGGAAGCCCCCTGCAAATATCTGGCCCATGAGTTTGTGCAGGGTTCTCTGATGGATTTCGACGCCGTCTATGCTTTTGGAAAAAATGTAGATGTACTTACCATTGAAATTGAACACGTCAATGTAGACGCACTGGAAAAACTGGAAGCCGAAGGAGTGAAAGTATTTCCTCAGCCTAAGGTAATCCGAATCATTCAGGACAAACGTGTACAAAAACAATTCTACAAAGACCACGACATTCCAACACCTGATTTTGTGCTGACAGATACAGTTGAAGACGTAGCAAAACACGTTGACTTTCTTCCTGCATTTCAAAAATTGGGCAAAGCAGGATACGATGGGAGAGGAGTACAGCGCTTAAAATCGGCTGAGGATCTGGGGAAAGCCTTTACTGAACCTGGTCTGCTGGAAAAAGCTATCGATTTTGAGAAAGAAATTTCAGTTATTGTGGCACGTCGGAGTAATGGCGAAATGGAAACATTCCCAGTGGTGGAGTTAGTATTTCATCCGGTACACAATCTGGTAGAGTACCTGTTTGCTCCTGCACAGATTTCCGTAGAGGTAGAGGAACAGGCTCAGCAATTAGCCCGTAAAGTGGCTGATAAGTTGGAGATAGTAGGTTTACTTGCTGTTGAGATGTTCTTGACCAAAGAGGGAGAAGTCTTGGTAAATGAATCTGCTCCCCGTCCACACAACAGCGGACACCATACTATCAAAGCCAATTATACTTCCCAGTTTGAACAACATCTCAGAGCCGTTCTGGATTTGCCATTGGGAAGTACACACATAAAATCACTTGCCGCTATGGTAAATCTGCTTGGTGAGGCAGGATACACCGGAGATGCATATTATGAAGGGATGGAAACTGTTTTGCAAATAGCAGGTGTATATCCTCATTTATATGGCAAGCAGACTACCAAGCCATTCAGAAAGATGGGACATGTAACCATTCTGGACATCAACCTGAGTTCTCTACAGAATAAAGTTTCGGTAGTCCGTGACGGTCTGAAAGTAATAAGCAAGTAGAGTCAGTATTCATGATAGACTTATTTGGTTAATGTCAGATAGTAGGATAGTTGTTTTGTAACTATTTTATGTTTTTGAAATTTTATTTTGCTTTCTGTTTGTTAGTCAGATATTTATTTTGTCTTAGTTTCTTGTTTGATACGAAAAAAAAGCAGTACTTAGCAGGCGATTTTATCTTTGAAGCGAAACCTATACACACTCAAATTTCTTTATATTTTATTTTAATCTATAGCCAACTATGGTAGGTATTATTATGGGCAGTGAGTCTGATTATCGGGTAATGTCTGATGCTGCCAATATTCTTCAGGAATTATCCATCCCTTACGAAGTTTCTATTGTTTCAGCCCATCGTACACCTTTGCGTATGGTTGAATATGCTCAAGCGGCACGTGGCCGTGGAATAAAAGTAATCGTAGCAGGAGCCGGTGGTGCTGCTCATTTGCCAGGTATGGTTGCTTCTTTAACAACCCTTCCTGTAATCGGAGTGCCCGTAAAATCTTCTCATTCTACAGATGGATGGGATTCCATTTTATCCATTTTACAAATGCCAGGTGGAGTACCTGTTGCTACTGTTGCACTGGATGGTGCAAAAAACGCGGGTATACTTGCCGCTCAGATTCTGGGAGTTTCTGATGAGAAAATAGCCAATCGTTTAGCTGCGTATAAAGATGATTTAAAAAGAAAAGTTGAAAAGATGAATGAACGCTTAAATCAACCTCAGTTTTAAATATCTGTTTTAGTCTCTAATGCTCTGAAGGGTAGCACATGTGTGCTGCCTTTTTTATTTTATAGCTATCAGAGAAAATCCAAATCCCTTACAATGAGGTGAATGGCGTCTGCTCTGGCAAAAGTGCTTTATTATGAGAATAGAGTGTATGGTTGCTGTATATGAAAGCTTATTCTGTATAGTAGTCTGACGATAATCAAACCACAATTACAGGAGTATATAAGCAATTGTTTCTGTCTGAGACACAAAGGAAATAGACCCTTGAAAAAAATATAAAGAATTTTGCAATCTTGATTATTTACTTTACTTTTGCGTTCCCAAAATAAAAACGTATTAAGAAACGTAAAAAAATAATACATAAATGCCTACTATTCAACAGTTAGTACGTAAGGGAAGAACACAGTTGGAGTTTAAGTCAAAATCTCCTGCTTTGGATTCCTGTCCGCAGCGTCGCGGTGTGTGTACACGTGTGTATACAACGACGCCAAAAAAACCAAATTCTGCTTTGCGTAAAGTAGCTCGTGTGCGTTTGACAAATCAGAAAGAGGTTAACGCTTACATCCCTGGAGAAGGACATAACCTACAAGAGCACTCTATCGTTTTGATTCGTGGTGGTCGTGTGAAAGATCTTCCAGGTGTTCGTTATCACATCGTACGTGGTGCGTTGGATACTGCTGGTGTTCAGAACCGTAAACAAGGTCGTTCTAAGTACGGTGCTAAACGTCCGAAACCGGGTCAGCCAGCACAACCAGTAAAAGGAAAAGGTGGTAAAAAATAAGTAAAGTAGTGCTGTCTGTCTTTTAGATGGTAGTATAAGTATTTATTTGGCCTTGTCCGATTTAATAAAAAATCAATCTTTTATTTTAACTAAAAATCGTGAGTATTCGGCAATATGCCGGAGAAGCGTTGTGTAACACACACGAGAAATTATGAGAAAGTCTAAACCTCAAAAGCGCTACGTTTTACCTGATCCTAAATTTAAGGATGTATTGGTAACCAAATTTGTGAATTCATTGATGTATGAAGGAAAGAAGAGTATTGCTTACTCTATCTTCTATGATGCAGTTGATCTGGTTGCTAGTCGTACAAATGAAAATGGATTGGATGTATGGAGAAAGGCGTTGAATAATATTATGCCAACTGTAGAAGTTCGCAGTCGTCGGGTTGGTGGTGCTACATTCCAGGTTCCAACAGAAGTACGTCCTGAGCGTCGTCAGGCATTGGGTATCAAATGGATGATCGCCTATGCACGTAAACGTGGTGAGAAAACAATGACAGAAAGATTAGCAGGGGAGATTGTTGCTGCGTCTAAAGGCGAAGGTGCTGCTGTGAAAAAGAAAGATGATACTCATCGTATGGCGGATGCAAACAAAGCGTTCTCTCACTTTAAGTTTTAATTTCTTTCGATATATATGTCGTTTTACAGGGTTTTTCTTTAGGGAAGCTTCTGTAAAATGACATTCTTATTGATAGCGGGCAAGTGTCCGCTATTGACATAAATAATAACGTTTTTATATATCAAACCTGTAATTACCGCAAGGTAAAACTATGGCTGACTTAAAATATCTGCGCAATATTGGTATCATGGCGCACATTGATGCCGGAAAAACAACTACCAGTGAGCGTGTTCTGTACTACACAGGAAGAACTCACAAAATAGGTGAAGTACACGAAGGCGCTGCAACTATGGACTGGATGGTGCAGGAACAGGAACGTGGTATCACCATTACTTCTGCTGCTACTCACGCGCAATGGAATTATCCAACAGAGCAGGGCGAGGTTCTTGATGGTATAACAAAAACATATGAGATTAACCTGATTGATACTCCTGGTCACGTAGACTTTACTGTAGAAGTAGAGCGTTCTCTGCGTGTATTGGATGGTGCAGTTGCTTTGTTTGATGCCGTATCAGGTGTAGAACCTCAGTCTGAAACCGTATGGCGTCAGGCTAACAAGTACCATGTGCCACGTCTTTGTTTCGTAAACAAGATGGATCGTGCTGGTGCAGATTTCTTTAACTGTGTAAAAGAAATCAAAGAAAAACTGAATGCTAAACCTGTTCCGTTACAAGTTCCGATTGGTGCTGAAGATCAATTTAAAGGTGTTGTTGACCTGTTGATCATGAAAGGTATCATCTGGAATGAAGCAGATAAAGGTAAAACATATAAAATCATTGATATTCCTGAAGACCTGATTGAAACTGCTGATGAGTGGAGACAATATCTGGTTGAATCTGTAGCTGAATACGATGACCATCTGATGGAGAAGTTCTTTGATGATCCTAACTCTATCACACGTGAAGAAATGATGGTGGCTATTCGTAAAGCTACTATCGACATGACAATCACTCCTGTATTGTGTGGTTCTGCCTTCAAAAACAAAGGTGTACAAACTATGCTGGATGCGGTTATTGCCTATCTGCCTTCTCCATTAGATATGCCTGCAATTATGGGGGAAAATCCTGATTCAGGACAAGAAGAAGAAAGAAAGCCAGATGTAAATGGACCATTTGCCGCATTAGCATTCAAAATTGCAACAGATCCATATGTAGGTCGTCTTGCATTCTTCCGTGTATATTCAGGATATCTGGATGCTGGTTCTTATGTATTGAACATGCGTACTGGTAAAAAAGAGCGTATCTCTCGTCTGATGCAGATGCATGCTAACAAGCAGAATCCAATTGATAAGGTAGAAGCAGGTGATATCGCAGCAGGTGTTGGTTTCAAAGATATCAAAACTGGTGATACACTGGTTGATGAAAGCAAGCCTATCATTCTGGAGTCTATGAGCTTCCCAGAGCCTGTAATTGGATATGCTATTGAGCCTAAGAAACAAGCTGATGTTGATAAATTAAGTAACGCTATCACTAAACTGGTAGAAGAAGATCCAACACTTCGTGTAGAGACTGATCAGGAAACTGGACAGACTGTATTAAAGGGTATGGGTGAGTTGCACCTGGAAATCATCATTGACCGGATGAGACGTGAATTTAACGTTGAAATCAATCAGGGTGCTCCTCAGGTTGCTTACAAAGAAACTATCACCAAAACTATCGAACACCGTGAGGTATTTAAGAAACAAACGGGTGGTCGTGGTAAATTTGCGGATATTGTATTTGAAATCGGACCAATAGACGAAGATTTCAAAGCGGCTAACCCAACTGAAAGCTTCCAGTTTGTAAATGCAATCGTTGGTGGTGCTATTCCTCGCGAATTTATTCCTGCAGTTCAGAAAGGTTTTGCAGAAGCTATGAAAAACGGACCTATGGCAGGATATCCTGTTGATAGTATGAAAGTACGTTTGTTCCATGGTTCTTTCCACGCAGTTGACTCCGACTCACTGTCTTTCGAGATCGCTGCACGTGATGGTTTCCGCGAAGCTGCTAAACAAGCTGGTCCTAAATTACTTGAACCAATCATGAGTGTAGAAGTTACTACTCCTGACGAGTTTACAGGTCCTGTAACAGGTGACTTAAACCGTCGTCGTGGTTTGATGAAAGGTATGGACAGCAAAGGTGGTGCTCAAATTGTAAAAGCTGACGTTCCATTGTCTGAACTATTCGGATATGTAACTGATCTGCGTACTATTTCCTCTGGTCGCGCTTCTGCAACATTGACATTCTCTCATTATGAGATTTTGCCTCCTAACATGGCTGAAACAGTTATTGCAAAGCTTAAAGGAGCTAAAGTGTAAAGTAAAATTGGATAGACTACAGATTGTTTGAGAAAATAGTTTGTAGTCTATTTTATGTATATAAGTTTCTTTTCAAAGTCAAAACCTGCTGGTCAAACGTGTATCAGCGCCTGAACAAATAATAAAATGACTCAGAAAATTCGGATTAAATTAAAATCATTCGATCATAGCTTGGTAGACAAGTCATGTGAAAGAATCGTAAAAGCTGTAAAGTCTACAGGAGCAGTAGTGAGCGGTCCTATTCCGTTGCCTACTGAAAAAGAAAAATTTACAGTATTGCGTTCACCACATGTTAACAAAAAATCGCGTGAACAATTTCAACTTTGCACATACAAGCGTTTGATTGATATTCATTCTTCCAGTGCAAAGACAGTTGACGCATTAATGAAACTTGAATTACCTAGTGGTGTTGATGTAGAAATTAAAGTGTGACGAGCTTATTTGTCAGAAGCAGAACCTGCCTCTGTTGCTAACAGAAGCAGGTTTTTTATTTGATATATTAAAGTTTATCCTTCAATAGATAACCAAGAAAGAGGCAGGAAACGGCAAAAGTGAAAAAAAAGTGCCTAGCGCTTTATTTTTTTTGATCTATTGCTTGCTTTCTTAATATAAACCTCTACCTTTGCAGTCCGTTTTACAAAAGCTGACCGCTGGTTGTCAAAATCAAGTCATAAGCTTTAAAACATTCACGTAAGTTTTTAAGCAATCATGTCAGGTATCTTAGGAAAAAAAATTGGAATGACCAGCATCTTTACACCTGAGGGTGAAAGTGTTGCGTGTACAGTAATTGAGGCAGGACCTTGTGTGGTTACACAAGTAAAGTCGATTGAGGTTGATGGATATGAAGCAGTACAGTTGGCTTTCGGAGAAAAGAAAGAAAAAAACACTGCCAAGCCATTGTTAGGCCATTTTAAAAAGGCAAATACAACTCCTAAGCGCAAGCTTGTTGAGTTTAAAGACTTTGTAGTAAAAGTTTCTTTAGGCGATACTATCCAGGTTGGAGATGTATGTGAAGCAGGTGAGTTCGTTGATGTGGTTGGCACTTCTAAAGGTAAAGGTTTTCAAGGTGTTGTAAAGAGACATGGATTTAGTGGTGTGGGTGCGGGTACGCATGGTCAGCACAATCGCCAACGCCATCCAGGTTCTATCGGTGCGTGTTCTTTCCCTGCTCGGGTGTTTAAAGGATTGCGTATGGCTGGTCGGACAGGTGGTAATCGTGTAACTGTTCAAAATCTTCGTGTTTTGAGAGTTATTCCAGAGAAAAATCTGGTTTTGATCAGTGGTTCTGTTCCTGGAGCTAAAAATTCTATTGTCATCATTGATAATCACAGAGAAATCATCTAATACATACATCAAGTGTGTACTAAAAAGGTAAGTAACAATGGAAGTATCAATATATAATATTTCGGGTAAAGAGACAGGTAGAAAAATTGCCTTGGTTGATGAGATCTTCGGCATAACTCCAAATGATCATGCGATCTACCTGGATGTAAAGCAATATCTTGCTAATCAGCGTCAGGGAACCCATAAGGCAAAGCAAAGAAATGAGGTTCATGGTTCTACCCGTAAACTTCACAAGCAAAAAGGTACAGGTGGTTCTCGTAAAGGAAGTATTAAGAACCCTCTTTATCGTCATGGTGGTCGTGTTTTTGGACCTGTTCCTCGTGATTATAGCTTTAAGTTGAACAAGAAAGTTAAGGAGTTGGCTAGAAAGTCAGCATTAAGCTACAAAGCTGTTAATTCTGGAATTACAGTTGTTGAAGACTTTACGTTGAGTCAGCCAAAGACAAAAGAATATATTAAGATTCTGGAAAGTTTGTCTGCTCTAGATAAAAAAACATTGTTAGTTCTTCCTGAAGTAAATAAGAATGTTGTTTTATCAAGTCGCAATTTGCCAAAATCTAAAGTTATTCTGGCGAATCAACTTAATACATATGAACTGATGAATGCGGATCTTTTATTGATAAGCGAAGGTTCATTAGTGAAAATTGAAGAACTTCTTAAATAGCTCAAAAAATGAGTATCATTAAAAGACCTCTGATTACTGAAAAGGCGAATGCCTTGACTGAAAAAGGTATTTACACCTTTGTTGTTGATAAAAAGGCTAATAAGATAGAGATTAAAAAGGCGATTGAGCGTGCTTATGGCGTTAACGTTAATGGTGTAAGAACTATCCGTTATGCTGGTAAAGAAAAGACTCGCTTTACTCAATCTAAAGTTCTTGCTGGTCGTACAGTTTCTTATAAGAAAGCAATCGTAACGTTGGCTGCAGGAGAAGTGATTGACTTCTACGGAGATATTTAATAATTAACTTATGTGGCACGGCACGATAATCCGTGTTTAAAAGTAAATAAGTAAAATGGCTGTTAAGAAATTAAAACCAATTACTCCAGGACAACGGTTCAGAATGGCTCCTTCTTTTGAGGAGATTACTACTGACAAGCCTGAGAAGTCTTTGACTGAAACCCTGAAAAGGACAGGTGGTCGGAATGATAACGGACACCGTGCAATGCGATATATCGGTGGTGGACACAAGCGTAAATATCGGATTATCGATTTTAAACGTGATAAGTTTGATATTACTGCTACTGTTGAAACTGTAGAGTATGATCCAAATCGTTCCGCTCGTATTGCATTAGTAAACTATGCAGATGGTGAAAAAAGATATATACTGGCACCTGCTGGTATCGTTGTAGGACAAACCATCGTTTCAGGTAAAAGTGTTGCACCTGAAGTAGGTAATGCACTTCCTCTTTCTTCTATTCCTCTTGGTACTATTGTTCATAACATTGAGCTTCAGCCTGGTAAAGGTGGTTCTATGGCTAGAAGTGCCGGTACATATGCTCAGTTGGTTGCTCGCGAAGGAAAATATGCTACACTAAAATTGCCTTCCGGTGAGATGCGTCTGGTTTTAGCTACATGTATTGCTACTGTAGGTTCTGTATCCAATGCAGATCACATGAATGTAAGCTATGGAAAAGCTGGCCGTAAACGTTGGTTAGGACGTCGTCCTCGTGTACGTGGTGTTGCTATGAACCCTGTTGATCACCCAATGGGTGGTGGTGAAGGTCGGGCATCCGGTGGACACCCTCGCTCTCGTAAAGGTCTGTATACTAAAGGTAAAAAGACTCGTAGACCGAAAAAATATTCTAATGACTTGATTGTAAGTCGTCGGAAATAAAAGAAAAAAAGGTTAAAATCTGATACATATTATAATCCATTTTACATAGATGGGACGTTCGATAAAAAAAGGGCCATATATTGATTTCCGGGTGTTAGCCAAAATTGAAGGCATGACCAAGTCTGGCAAAAAAGCTGTTATTAAAACTTGGGCTCGCCGTTCAACAATCTCTCCGGATTTTGTAGGTCACACTTTTGCTGTACATAATGGGAATAAGTTTATTCCAGTATATGTGACTGAAAATATGGTTGGTCACAAGTTAGGTGAATTTGCACCTACTCGCAATTTCAGAGGTCACGCAGGTAATAAAGATAAAGGTAAAAAATAATAATGGAAGCGATAGCTAAACTTAAAAATGTACCTACCTCTCCTCGTAAGATGAGACTTGTGGCAGACATGGTAAGAGGAAGACGGGTTAATGATGCACTGAATATTCTTCGTTTTGATTCTAAATCAGGATCAAAGCGCATTGAGCAGTTACTTCTGTCTGCTATTGCTAACTGGGAGCAATCTCATGAAGGAGAAAGAATAGAAGATGCTGATTTGTATATCAAAACGATATTTGTAGATGGTGGACGTGTTCTTAAACGCTTACGTCCTGCTCCTCAAGGTCGGGGATATCGTGTTCGTAAACGGTCTAATCACATTACACTTGTGTTAGATTCTAAAACGAATCCAGCAGCTCTTAACGAAACTAAAATACAAGAAACTGAATAATAACACGCATGGGACAAAAAGTTAATCCAACAGGCTTTCGCCTAGGCATCGTTAAAGGATGGGATTCTAATTGGTACGGTGGAAAAAACTTTGCTGAGAAATTAGTAGAAGATGAGAAAATACGCAAATATGTATTGGCTCGTTTTCCTAAGGGAGGTATTGCAAGAGTAGTTATTGAACGTACACTCAAGCGTATTACATTAACTATCAATACTGCTCGTCCAGGTGTTGTTATTGGGAAGAATGGTATTGAGGTTGAAAGAGTAAAAGAAGAGCTGAAAAAACTGACTGGAAAAGACGTTCAGATCAATATTTTTGAAATAAAAAGACCTGAATTAGATGCAAAATTAGTGGGTGAATCAATCGCTCAACAATTGGAAGCTCGTATTTCTTATCGTCGTGCAATGAAACAAGCGATTGCATTGGCTATGAGAGTAGGCGCTCAAGGCATCAAAGTTCGTTTGTCTGGTCGTCTGGCAGGTGCAGAGATGGCTCGTACTGAAGAATACAAAGAAGGTCGTGTTCCTTTGCATACACTACGTGCTGATATTGATTATGCAATTTCTGAAGCTTTGACCGTATATGGAAAAATCGGTATCAAAGTATGGGTTTTCAAAGGTGAAGTTTTCGGAAAGCGTGATTTATCTCCTAATGCTACATATGGTAGTGCAGCTGCTGCATCTGGTAATACATCTGGCGGAGAGCGTGGAAATCGTCGTGGTGATTCTTCCGAACGCGGAGATCGCCGTGAAAGAGGTGGTGATAGAGATGCTAACAGACGTAAGAAGAAAAAGAAAAATAATAATTCTGGTAGATAAGCATTCGGTTAGTTTACTGAATCCTAATAAATAGAAAGAAAATGTTACAGCCGAAAAGAACCAAGTTTAGAAAAATGCAGAAGGGCCGGGTGCGTGGTCTTGCTACTCGTGGTCATGAGATTTCTTTTGGATCATTTGCCGTGAAGTCTCTTGAACCAGGTTGGATCACAGCTCGTCAGATTGAAGCAGCCCGTATCTCTATGTCCCGTACAATGAAACGGGAAGGTCAAGTTTGGATTCGCATATTCCCAGATAAACCTATTACCAAGAAGCCTGCTGAAGTTCGGATGGGTAAAGGTAAAGGAGCCCCAGAATATTGGGTAGCAGTAGTTAAGCCCGGTACTATCCTTTTTGAGATAACTGGTGTTAGCCGTGAAATAGGACAAGAGGCATTGAGATTAGCTGCACAAAAGTTGCCTATTAAAACTAAATTTATTGTACGTAGAGATTACGTTGAAGGACAATGAAAAATCAGGATATCAAATCATTAAGTATAGAAGAATTGCAAAGCCGTATCAGTTCTGAAGCTGCAACGCTGCAAAAATTAAAATTTGCACACGCAATTACTCCTATTGAAAATCCGGCGCGTATCCGCGCTTCACGCAGACTGATTGCTCAGCTGAATACAGAATTAAGAGCAAGACAAATTGCAAACTCTAAATAACCAAGAAAAGATGGAGCAACAGCAATTACAAAGAAATGCCAGAAAAGAAAGAATCGGGCGTGTCGTAAGTGATAAGATGGATAAGTCCATTACCGTAGCAATTGAGCGTAAGGTGAAACACCCTAAGTATGGTAAGTTCATGAAGAAAACTACCACACTGATGGCTCATGATGAAAAGAATGAGTGTGGCATTGGTGATACGGTTAAAATAATGGAGACTCGTCCATTAAGTAGAAATAAGCGTTGGAGACTTATAGAAATTATCGAAAAAGCAAAATAACATGGTACAACAAGAATCTCGGCTTACAGTAGCCGATAACAGTGGTGCTAAAGAAGTACTGGTAATCCGAGTTTTAGGCGGTACAGGTAAAAGATATGCTTCAGTTGGCGATAAAATTGTCGTGACTGTTAAAACAGCTTTATCTTCCAGTAACTTGAAGAAAGGCGCTATATCCAAAGCTGTTGTTGTTCGGACAAAAAAAGAAGTTCGTCGCAAAGATGGTTCTTATATTCGATTTGAAGATAATGCGGCTGTTTTGTTGAACAACAACGATGAACCACGCGGAACCCGTATCTTTGGACCTGTCGCTCGTGAATTAAGAGAGAAGCAATTTATGAAAATTGTTTCCTTAGCACCAGAAGTTTTATAGTTGACTCTGATACATTTATAATAAAATGAAAGCAAAAGCTAAAACAACAGTAAAACTGCATGTTCGCAAAGGAGATACTGTAATTGTAATTTCTGGAGATGAGAAGGGCAAGACTGGGAAGATTACTTCAGTAGACAGAGAAAAGCAAAAAGCAGTTATTGAAGGTTTAAATCTGGTTAAAAGAAGTGTTAAGCCTTCTGCAGAAAACCCTCAAGGTGGATTTATTGAGAAAGAAGCTCCTATCCATGTAAGTAACCTGATGGTTGTTGATCCTTCAACTGGCAAGCCTAGCCGTATTTCTCGTAAACTTGACGAGAAAGGTAAAAAGCAGAGATATGCCAAAAAGACAGGAACTCTTATTAAAGCGGAGTTTTAATATATCCTATTCTATAGATAAGCATTTATATTATTAAGTCTGCAAAAATGGCTAATATCAATTCTCAGAAAAATAATACTAACAACCCTAGGGTTAAAGATAAATACTTAAATGACGTAGTTTCTCTTTTAATGGAGAAGTTTAAGTATAAGTCTGTTATGCAGGTTCCTAAAATTACTAAGATCGTAATTAATAAAGGAATCGGCGCGGCTGTTGCGGATAAGAAACTGATTGACGTAGGTGTTGAAGAATTAACAATTATTTCAGGCCAAAAAGCAGTTGCAACATATTCCAAAAAAGCCATCTCTAACTTTAAGTTAAGAGAAAACATGCCGATTGGAGCTAAAGTTACACTGCGTGGAGAGCGTATGTTTGAATTTATGGATCGCCTGATCACTGTAGCTCTTCCTCGCGTTAGAGATTTTCGTGGCATCAGCGACAAAGGTTTCGATGGCCGTGGTAACTATACGTTAGGTGTGAAAGAACAAATTATCTTCCCGGAAATTAGTATCGATAAGATTAATAAGATCTCCGGTATGGATATTACATTTGTAACTACTGCTGAAACTGACGAAGAGTGCCTTGAGTTATTAAAAGCATTAGGAATGCCTTTTGCAAATCAGAAAAGATAACAATATAACGCTAAAAAGATGGCAAAAGAATCAATTAAAGCCCGCGAAGTAAAAAGAGGAAAATTAGTAGCTAAGTATGCCGCTAAGCGTGAAGCTTTAAAAGCCGCTGGTGATTACGAAGCATTAGATAAACTTCCAAGAAATGCATCCCCTGTACGTTTACGCAATCGTTGTAAATTAACGGGAAGACCAAGAGGTTATATGCGTAAATTCGGAATTTGCCGTAACGTGTTCCGTCAAATGGCATCCGATGGGAAAATTCCCGGTTTGACAAAAGCAAGTTGGTAAAATCTAATATTTCTTTTGTTTTTAAATTTTGTTTTTGTAGCTTTGCACTCCCGTTTTGAAGGCGGGATTTTTGCAAAAAAAACGTGTCAAAAATGACAGATCCTATATCAGATTATCTAACTCGATTGAGAAACGCTATCAAGGCACGGCACCGGATAGTTGAAATTCCTGCATCAAATATTAAGAAAGAAATTACTAAAGTATTATTTGAGAAGGGATATATTCAGAACTATAAATTTGAAGATAGTTCTGTGCAGGGTGTAATTAAGATTGCTTTGAAGTATGATCCGGTTAGCAAAGAGCCTGCAATAGTTAGTTTGCAGAGAGTTAGTAAGCCTGGCCTTCGGAAATATACTGGCGTGGAAGATATGCCTCGTGTTTTGAGTGGCTTAGGGATTGCTATTATTTCTACTCCAAAGGGAGTAATGACCGACAAAGAAGCTCGTTCGCTAAATGTTGGTGGTGAAATTTTGTGTTACGTATATTAATAGTGTGTCATGTCAAGAATAGGTAAGAAGCCCATCGACCTGCCAGGTAATGTTACAGTTTCTGTTGGATCTGGAAACGTAGTCCTTGTTAAAGGGCCTAAAGGCGAGCTTTCTCGCAAAATAGACGCTGATATTGCTGTGAAGCAAGAAGGTAGTCAGATCTTGGTTGAGAGACCTACTGATCAAAAACGTCATAAGGCATTGCATGGCTTATATAGAGCGCTGATAAACAACATGATTATTGGTGTTAGCGCCGGATTTAAACAGCAATTGGAGATCGTTGGTGTTGGTTATAAAGCTACTGTAAATAATAACGTTCTTGAATTAAGCTTGGGGTATTCTCACGGTCTTTATTTAGCTTTGCCAAAAGAAGTTGTAGCTTCTGCAGTTACTGAAAAAGGGAAAAATCCTGTAGTAACTTTAGAAGGGATTGATAAGGAGTTGGTTGGACAGATGGCTGCGAAAATTAAGTCTCTACGTAAAGTGGAACCTTACAAAGGCAAAGGTATTAGAAATTTAGGTCAAGCGATTAGAAGAAAAGCTGGTAAGACAGCAGCTAAGAAATAAATAATATGGCTACACAAAAAGAGCTTCGTAGATTACGTATTAGAAGAAATATACGTTCCAAAGTGGTGGGATCTCCTGAGAAACCTCGTCTTTCAGTGTTTCGTTCAAATACTACTATATATGCACAATTAATTGATGACGCTACTGGCAAAACTTTAGCAAGTGCTTCTTCGACAGAATTGGCAAAAGGAAAGAGCGCAAATATCACCACAGCAAAAGAAGTTGGAAAGAAAGTTGCTGAGATTGCACTGTCAAGTGGAATATCTGCAGTAGTATTTGATAGAGGTGGGTATTTGTATCATGGCAAAGTGAAAGCTTTAGCTGAAGGAGCTCGCGAAGGAGGACTTAAATTCTAAAATAAGACATTTATATGGCACAAATTAATAAACCTATTGTCAGAGCGGGCGAACAAGAATTGAAAGAGCGGGTCGTTGCTATTAAACGGGTTGCTAAAGTGGTGAAAGGTGGTCGTCGGTTTAGTTTTTCTGCTATTGTGGTTGTTGGCGATGGACATGGTATCGTTGGATATGGCTTAGGCAAAGCTAACGAAGTTACAGATGCTATCACGAAAGGAGTAGAGGATGCAAAGAAAAACCTAATTAAAATTCCCATCCTTAAATCTACCGTGCCTCATGAAATGCATGGTAAATATAGTGGAGGATATGTTTATCTTAAGCCAGCAGCAGCCGGAACAGGTGTAATTGCAGGTGGTGCGATGCGTGCGGTATTGGAAAGCGCAGGTATAAAAGACGTTTTGGCTAAATCAAAAGGTTCTTCTAATCCACATAATGTTGTGAAAGCAACTTTTGATGCCTTGTTGAGAATGCGTGCTCCTCATCAAGTTGCAGTACAACGTAGAGTATCTCTTTCTAAAGTATTTAATGGTTAATTGAAATATGGCAAAGGTTCAAGTTACCCAAATCAAGAGTGCTATCAAAAGACCACAGGATCAGCAACTAACAGTTAAAGCACTGGGTTTAGGGAAGATTAATCGTACTATTGAGGTAGAATATACTCCTCAAATTGCAGGTATGATCAAAAAAATTAGTCATTTGGTTACAATAAAAGAATTGTAGTTTATATGAAATTGCATACGCTTAAGCCTGCTGATAATTCAGTAAAAAGTAAGAAAAGAATAGGTCGTGGTACTGGCTCTGGTATGGGTGGGACCTCAACAAGAGGTCACAAAGGTGCTGGATCTCGTTCTGGTAATAGTACTAAGCGAGGCTTTGAAGGTGGTCAAATGCCTTTACAACGTCGCATTCCAAAGTTTGGATTCAAATCTATTAATAGAGTTGAATATAAACCAATAAATTTAGATACTATTCAGCAATTGCTGGAAACTCATAAAGTTTCTGTTATTGATATCGATTTTCTAAAACAACATGGTTTAGTTTCCGGTAAAGACTTGGTCAAAGTGCTAGGTAGAGGAGAAGTAAAAACTGCTGCTGAAATTAAAGTTCATGCATTTTCTTCTTCTGCTGTTGCTGCAATTGAAAAAGTTGGTGGTAAGGCTACTGTTCTATAGTATATGAAAAAAATTATCGAAACGATTAAGAATATCTTTTCAATTGAAGATCTAAGAACACGTATTTTAAATACGTTGTGGTTTTTGCTGATTTTTCGATTGGGGTCTTATATAGTATTGCCAGGAATTGATCCTACTCGTTTAGAGACTGGAACAGGTAAAGGTATTCTTGGATTGTTAGATACTTTTTTAGGGGGAGCCTTTAGTAATGCCTCTATTTTTGGTTTAGGAATTATGCCCTATATTACTGCTTCGATTATCGTGCAGTTATTAACAGTGGCAGTTCCTTACTTCCAGAAAATGCAAAAAGAAGGTGAATCCGGCAGACAAAGAATCAATAATATTACAAGAATACTTACAATCTTTGTTACATTACCTCAGTCTTATACTTATCTAATTGGAACAATTGCTGATGATGCAATTCTTCCAGGAGTTGGTAGAACCGGATTTACTATAACAGCGATGATAATTCTAACCACTGGTACAATGTTTTGTATGTGGTTAGGAGAGAGAATAACAGAGAAAGGTATTGGTAACGGAACTTCTATGCTGATTATGATCGGTATTATATCCCGCTTACCTAGTGCGTTGATTGGAGAATTTGCGAATAGAGGTACTTCTGGAATATTAATCTTTATCATTGAAATAATTGCTCTTTTCTTTATTGTTATGGGGGTAGTTCTTATACTACAGGCAACTCGAAGAATCCCTATACAATATGCGAAACAAGTTGTAGGGAATCGTGTTTATGGTGGACAAAGACAGTATTTGCCTTTGAAGTTAAATGCCGCAGGTGTAATGCCAATCATCTTTGCTCAATCATTGATGTTTTTACCTGGTCTTCTTGTTCCTTACTTAACAGATAAGAATGAAACAGCAGGGTCAGTAGCTCAAGCATTTGCTGATTTTACCCATCCTGCTTATAATATCTTATTTGCTCTTTTAATTATCTTATTTAGTTTCTTTTATACTGCAATTACTGTTAATCCTACACAAATTGCAGAAGAAATGAAACGTAATGGAGGCTTTATTCCAAGTGTAAAACCTGGTCTACAGACTTCTGAATATATTGATACTATTCTATCACGCATTACATTGCCAGGTGCAGTATTTTTAGCTCTACTAGCTATCCTGCCTGCAATTGCCAGTCTGTTTGGTATCACCTCCGAGTTATCCAGATTCTATGGAGGAACGTCTTTACTAATTATGGTAGGTGTAATTCTTGATACTCTTCAACAAATTGAAAGTTACTTGTTGATGAGACATTACGAAGGATTGATGAAATCTGGTAGAGTAAAAGGTCGTTCAGAAAGCGTTGCTACCGTTTAATGATGTAGAAGTTGAAAAAGAAAGCCTTTTTTCTGAAAACTAAAGAAGAAATTGAACTAATTCGGCAGAGTGGAGTTCTCTTAGGAAAAACACATGCTGAAGTAGCTAAATATATAAATCCTGGTGTCTCAACAGAGTTTTTAAACAAAATAGCTGAAGAATACATCCAGGACTATGGAGCTTGGCCTTCATTTAAGAATTATAATGGTTTTCCTGCTGGTTTGTGTGTGTCTGTAAATGAAAAAGTGGTACATGGAATCCCTAATAGTTATGAATTGAAGGATGGCGATATTGTTTCGGTTGACTGTGGAGTTTTTTTGAATGAGTTTCATAGTGATAGCGCTTACACTTATCCTGTTGGCGAAGTTGATCCGAAAGTTCTTGAACTATTACGAGTTACAAAAGAATCGCTTTACTTAGGTATTGAAGCTGTAGACATTGGATCAAGAGTTGGTGATATTGGATTTGCTATACAGCAACATGTTTCGAAAAGTGGTTATTCAATAGTAAGAGAGTTAGTGGGGCATGGAGTAGGTAAATATTTGCATGAAGAGCCTGAAGTCCCCAATTATGGGAAGAAGGGGCAAGGGGTAAAGCTACAAGAAGGAATGGTATTCGCAATTGAGCCAATGATTAATCTAGGTACACGCAATGTGGTGCAGGAAAGAGATAATTGGACAATTCGAACTGCAGATAGAAAGCCTTCTGCTCACTTTGAGCATACTGTAGCTGTGAATAATGGTAAAGCAGATATCTTGACAACGTTTGAGTTTATAGAAGAGGTTTTAAAACATAAGCATGGCAAAACAGTCATCAATTGAACAGGATGGAACTATAGTAGAAGCGCTTTCTAACGCAATGTTTAGAGTAGAGCTTCAGAATGGCCACCAACTGATTGCACATATATCCGGGAAAATGCGGATGAATTATATTAAGATTTTACCAGGAGATAAAGTTAAAATTGAAATGTCTCCTTATGATTTAACAAAAGGTAGAATCGTTTATCGTTATAAGTAATTTAGCAATCAATAAAAAATAGAATAAAATGAAAGTAAAAGCTTCCATTAAGAAACGTAGTGCTGATTGTAAAATTATCCGTCGCAAGGGTAAGCTTTATGTAATTAATAAGAAGAATCCTAAATTTAAACAAAGACAAGGTTAATTTACTATGGCACGTATTGCAGGAGTTGATATTCCAGATAAAAAACGCGGAGAAATTTCGCTGACGTACATTTTTGGTATTGGCCGTCGGTCTGCTCAGCAAATATTAACTAAAGCTGGAGTTAGCTTTGATAAGAAAGTTAGTCAGTGGTCTGATGACGAAGCGAATGCTATTCGTAACGTTATAGGAACTGAGTATAAGGTTGAAGGCGCATTGAAGTCTGAAGTCCAATTGAGCATTAAGCGTTTGATGGATATAGGTTGTTATCGTGGATTGCGTCATCGGAAAGGGCTACCTGTGCGTGGTCAAAGTACCAAAAATAACGCACGTACTCGCAAAGGTAAACGTAAGACTGTTGCGAATAAGAAGAAAGCAACTAAATAATTGATTCATATATTATCGTACAATCATTTTATTTGTACAGGTAACAAACAATCTATAAAAAGATGGCGCAAGCTACTAAAAGAAAAGACAAAGCCAAGAAACGAGTTGTTGTCGTAGATCCTGTTGGGCAAGTACATATAAAGGCTTCTTTTAACAATATCATCGTATCTATTACGAACGCGAGTGGCCAGGTTATTTCCTGGGCATCTGCAGGAAAGATGGGCTTTAAAGGATCTAAGAAAAATACACCTTATGCAGCGCAAATGGCAGCATCTAACTGTGCTCAAACTGCGTTTGAATTAGGAATGCGTAAAGCTGAGGTTTTTGTGAAAGGACCTGGAGCTGGTCGTGAGTCTGCAATCCGCACTATCCAAAATGCAGGTATTGAAGTTACATCTATCAAGGATGTAACCCCTCTTCCTCATAATGGTTGTCGTCCTCCTAAACGCAGAAGAGTTTAAGAATACTATAGTATCTAAATATCGGGCTGTGAAGTTCGGTATTTAGTGTTTTATAATCACTACTTCAGAATAGAATCTTTACTGAAAAATGGCAAGATACACTGGTCCTAAAGCTAAAATATCGCGTAAGTTCGGCGAACCTATTTTGGGCGGAAACAAAGCTTTAGCAAAAAAGAATTATGGTCCTGGTCAGCATGGCCGCGGACGCAAGCGTAAACAGTCTGAATACGCTGTTCAGTTACAGGAAAAGCAGAAAGCTAAATATACATATGGTGTATTAGAGAGACAATTTTCAAATACATTTCAAAAAGCAGCTCGTTTACATGGGATCACCGGTGAAAACTTGTTACGCTTATTGGAAGCAAGATTAGATAATACTGTTTATCGTCTAGGTATTGCTCCTACTCGTCGTGCTGCTCGCCAGTTAGTTGTTCACAAACACATCACTATCAATGGTGAGGTTGTTAATATTCCATCTTATTCGCTTCGTCCTGGTGATGTAATTGGTGTGCGTGAAAAATCTAAGTCGTTAGAAGCTATAACTGTCAGTTTGTCAGGAAGAAATGCTAAACGCTATAACTGGTTGGAATGGGATGGCGGTATTATGGCAGGGAAATTTGTTAGTTATCCTGAAAGAGATCAGATCCCTGAAAATATCCAGGAACAACTCATCGTCGAGCTCTATTCTAAATAATCTGCATGATTATTGCTGTAGAGTTGTTTTTCTAACAAAAAGTAAATTTCCAACATATGTCGATATTAGCTTTTCAAATGCCTGACAAGGTGGTGATGGAGAAAGCCGATGATTTTCACGGTCTTTTCGAATTCAAACCACTTGAAAAAGGATATGGCGTAACAATTGGTAATGCTCTACGCAGAATCTTATTATCTTCTTTAGAAGGGTATGCTGTTACAGCAGTTAAGATTCCCGGAGTGCTGCATGAGTTTTCGTCTATTGAAGGTGTTGTGGAGGATGTCAGTGAGATTATTCTGAACCTGAAAATGGTTCGCTTTAAAAAAGTTTCTGACGTTGTTGACAACAAAATTGTTGTAAATGTTAAAAATGCCAAACAACTGACAGCAGGGGATATTGGTAAGTTTACATCTGCTTTCCAAATTCTGAATCCTGAACTGGTCATCTGTAATATGGATGAATCAGTTAATATGGAAGTGGAATTGGTTATTGAGAAAGGAAGAGGATATGTTCCTGCTGAAGAGAATAAAGTGAACGAGCAAGCAATAGGATTTATATCTGTTGATGCTATCTTTACTCCTATCAAAAATGTTAAGTATAGCATTGAGAATACACGGGTAGAGCAGAAAACGGATTATGAGAGATTGTTGATAGATATTCAGACTGATGGCTCTATTCACCCTGAAGATGCATTAAAAGGCGCTGCAAAAATTCTGATTCAACACTTCATGTTATTCTCTGATCAGACTATGACGTTTGATACAATGAAGCCTGAGGAAGAGAATACTGTAGATGAAGAATATCTGCATATGCGTAAATTACTGAAAACTCCTTTGGCTGATCTGGATCTTTCCGTACGTGCTTATAACTGTTTGAAATCTGCTGATGTGCGTACCTTAGGTGATCTTGTAAAACTGGATATCTCAGAAATGATGAAATTCAGAAACTTTGGTAAGAAATCCTTGACTGAATTAGAGCAGTTGGTTTCTGACAAAGGACTGTCATTTGGGATGGATGTTTCAAAATATAAGTTAGACGAAGATTAATAATACGATTGATTGTCGGCAGTAGTTGACTAAATGTAATGTCAAAACCTGACCGCTTAAAGATTCAAATAAAATGAGACACGGAAAAACAGATAATCACTTAGGTAGAACAGTAGGCCACCGCCGGGCATTATTGTCTAACATGGCTTCTTCTTTAATTTTGCATAAGCGTATTAAAACAACAGTTGCAAAGGCTAAAGAACTACGTAAATACGTTGAGCCTCTTCTGACTAAGGCGAAAGATGATACAACTCACTCACGTCGTGTTGTTTTCTCATACTTACAAAACAAAGAATCTGTAAAAGTTCTGTTTGGCGACGTAGCTGAAAAAATCGCTAATCGTGAAGGTGGTTATACTCGTATTATCAAGTTAGGCAATCGCTTGGGTGATAATGCTGATATGTGTTTGATTGAATTAGTAGATTACAACGAAACATTGTTAAACGCTCGTACTGAAGCTAAAACAAAAACTCGTCGTAGCCGTCGTGGTTCTACTGGAAAAGCTAAAGTTGAAGAAGCTACCGTATTGGCTTCTGATGCATCAGCAGAAACTGAAAAGCCAGCAATCACAGAAGCAGATACTGAAGCAACTGAAACAAAAGAATGATAATACCATTCACAATATAAGAAAGGATTAGAACTTTATGTTCTAATCCTTTTTTTATGCATAAAGTGAATTATTTAGAATATAATCTGTTTATCAAATAGTATCTTTTCATATTAAAAAAACAATTCCAGACATGAAGTATCCGACCCGCACTGAAGCCTTACTTTTGTTACAAGATGGAACTTTGTACAGGGGCTATGCTCTTGGCAAGATTGGAACCAAGGGGGGCGAGCTGTGTTTTAATACGGGAATGACCGGTTATCAGGAGATCTATACCGACCCGTCTTACTATGGTCAAATCATTGTAAATACAAACTCGCATATTGGTAATTATGGTACACTGAGTGAAGAACAGGAATCTAGTTCTGTGAAAATCAGTGGTATGGTATGTAATGTGTTTTCATCAATACATTCCAGAAACATTGCTGATGCATCTCTGCAGGCGTATTTTGAAAAGGCAGGAATTGTTGGTATTTACGGTATCGATACCAGACAAATTGTGCGCCATATCCGGAATCAGGGAGCAATGAATGCGATTATATCTTCTGATATTCTGGATGAAGAAGTACTGCGTCAGAAGCTGGCTGAAATACCAGATATGAATGGGTTGGAACTATCCTCAGAAGTAAGTACAAAAGAAGCTTACTATGTTGGAAATCAAGATTCTCCTTTGAAAGTGGCTGTTCTGGATCTTGGAATAAAAAACAGCATAGTTCAGAATCTGGCTAATCGGGGAGTTTATTGTCAGGTATTTCCTGCGAAAACTTCTTTTGAAGAAATGCAAAGATGGAACCCTGATGGCTATTTTATCTCCAACGGCCCTGGTGATCCTTCAGCTATGCCATATGCTGTAGAAACGGTGAAGGATGTATTGAACGCAGAAAAACCTATGTTTGGTATTTGTCTGGGACATCAGATTCTGGCATTGGCAAGTGGAATTGAGACATACAAGATGCATCATGGACATCGTGGTTTGAATCATCCTGTAAAGAACCTGATTACTGGTAAGGGTGAAATTACCTCACAGAATCACGGTTTTGCTGTAAAAGGAGATACTGTAAGGGATATCGCTAATGTAGAGGTAACACACATCAATCTGAACGATAATACAATTGAAGGTATTCGCCGGAAAGATAAACCTGCTTTCTCTGTGCAATATCACCCTGAATCTTCTCCAGGACCACACGATTCACGTTATCTGTTCGATGATTTTGTGAAACTGATGCAAGACTAAAATCCAGATATATAGATTGAATACAAAAATACCTCCTTATAAAGGAGGTATTTTGCTTTTTAGGAAATTAGAAGCTAGATAAGATCTTATTTTTCAGATAAAGTAGAGGATGGTCGGCAACAACTCATGGTTTTTTCCTGTTTCCCTATTTTAGGACTTACATAGGCGATACCCAGGTTTAAGCCGCGTATTATAAATAAGATTCCAATACAAAGTGTAAAGACAGGAATTAACTTATTAATCTGAAAGCGGAACTGTGGTTTGATGATGGTTTTTGATAAGCTAACCAACAACATCATAGGTAGAGTGCCCAGACCAAAAAGAAACATATAAAGACTGCCTTCCATAACACCAGACATGGCAATAGCTCCCAGAATAGCCAGATATACCATACCGCAGGGAAGCAACCCATTCAGCACGCCAATCATAAACATACTGAAAGGGCTTTTTTGCTTAAAGAAGGGGATGAACCATTGTCTGACTTTACTTGTAAACTTATCTGTAAAAGAGAAATGTAGTTTTGGGAAGATAATGATAGCAATAATCGATATTCCCAATACTATAGAAAGGTTCTGTTGAATGCCTGCCAGATAGAGTCCTTTACCAAATATGCCAAAGATTGCTCCCAACACTGTATAAGTACTGATTCTACCAAAGTTATATAGAATTGCATTTTGAGGGCTTCTTACAGGCAAAGCCAGAGCTATGGGTCCACACATACCCATACAATGCAAACTACTAATCAGACCGGTTATAAACGCAATATACATAGCTTTGTTCATTTGATTTGTAGGAAGAGAGACTAAGTCTGCTTACCTATTTGATAAATTCCCAGGTTTGGCTCTGATAGGTCTTTCCGTCCATTGTCCAGTCAATATGGATACGCCATAAGCCAGAGGTAAGATGGGTTACTGGAATTACTTGCTGGTGATTGTCAGGATGCAAAGGGAGCTTACTATCCTGGCGAGCATCAGACGGGCGGCTAAAGACAATAGTGCCTTGCAAAGAAGGATTTTCTATAGGAAAGGCTATGACTACCTGTCCATTTGACTTCTGGTAAGAAAAGCTGACAGGCTTATTCAATTCAATCGCATTCTGGCGGGCTGTCATGATTTGTTGGTAGATAAGATCCTTTTCGTAATAGTTTTTCTCTTCTAGCTCAGGTGTCTGACTCATCATATAGATACTCAGGCCTAATATAAAAGCCATAAAGGATGCGACAGTGATGATAATTCCTTTTCCCCAGTTCATGATAGTTAAGATTTAACTCTGCTCAGAAATATAAAAGATGATTATGCTTATTCAACAGGTCCCAGAAAGGAAGTTTTCTGTTCACTAAGTAGCTTTCCGTTAGAATAAACTTCAATGGTAAGTTTGGTACTGTTGGTTTGAATCGTATTCTTGGGTATTTCGATAAAGAAAGCAGCTTTGGCAATTTCCTGTTTATGCAATACCTGAGATTGCTGATTACCTATCCAGCGGATTTTGCCCTGATTATTTTTTACCTTTAGTTCAAGTGACATATCCTGAAATGTCTTATTTACAAACTCCACATTGTAAAGATTACCAATGGTTTTGTCATCTATTTGCTGATAAAGCATACCTGGAGTACGAAGAATGGTCACATCCACATCTTTACGAATGCTGAACAGAATGGTCACAAGGGAGAGAAGGAATACCAAGACCAGTGAATAACCAATGATACGAGAGGTAATCTTGAATGGCAACTTATCCTGGATGCCTTTGATTGAGTCATAACGGATCAGACTTGTAGGACGGTTAATCTTTATCATTACCTCATCACAGGCATCAATACATGCTGTACAGTTTATACACTCCATTTGTGTACCATTGCGGATATCAATACCTGTAGGACATACATGTACACATAATCTGCAGTCAATACAGTCTCCATGACTTTGCACTTCATTCTTACGCATTTTACCCCGAGGTTCTCCCCGAATAAAATCATACGCCACTACAATGGAGTTGTTGTCAAGCATTACACCTTGCAAACGGCCATATGGACAGATAACAATGCAGACAATTTCACGAATAAATGCAAAGACAATATAAAAAACGCCTGTGAAGATAATCAGGGCTGTAAAAGTACCCAAATGTTTGGATGGAGTATCGATAATGAGTTTTTCGAGTTCTTCAATACCTATCAAATAGCCTAGGAAGGTATTGGCAATCAAAAAAGATACAGCAAAAAATAGAATGTGTTTAATTGTTTTCTTGGCAATTTTCAGAGTTGTCCAGGGGGCTGCATCTAGTTTGCGGCGTTGGTTGGCATCTCCTTCAATCCATTGCTCAATTTGCCGGAATACTATTTCCATAAATATGGTTTGTGGACATGCCCATCCGCAGAATACACGACCAAATACTACCGTAAACAGGGCAATGAATACAACGAAGGCAAGCATTCCCAGGGCAAATAGATAAAAATCCTGAGGGAAGAAAGCTACACCGAAGATAATAAATCGGCGTTCCAGTACATTGAGGAGGAGAACAGGCTGCCCGTTAATTTTTAGAAAAGGACCAGAGAACAGCAGAGCTAGCAACACTAATCCAACAATCAAACGGGCTTTGAAATAGTTGCCATTGACGGATTTAGGATATAACCATTCCCGATGTCCTTTTTTATCCAGTACTTCCAGTTTCTCACGAAAGGTGGGATTAAACTCTTTACCACTCTCTGCTATTGCACTCATAGTCTTACTGCATACAAGCAGTTATTAGTTTGTTGTTGAAATATTTTTCTCCACTCTCCTGTTACGTGAAATAACAGAGAGTGGAGAGGTAGGATTAATTCAGAGATAGTTGTTTGGTATCTACTTTGTCACCTTGAGGTTCTTTTGCATTGGGAGGATTGCTGCCCTGAAGACTTAATATGTAACTAGCAACCTGCTGCATCTGCAATGGATTAAGTTGCTTTTCCCATGCTATCATACCTTTGGCAGGTATACCATATTTGATGGTTTTAAAGACATCATTGATCTTTCCGCCATGTAACCAATATTCATCTGTCAGGTTAGGACCTACTATACCCTGTGCCTGTTGGCCATGACAGGCCGCACACTGAGCTATGAATACATCCTTACCTTTGGCAAGATCTTGTTCATTGGTAGATAGCTTTACACTGGTTTCGTCAATGTTGCTGGCTACTGTTTTCAGATAGGCTTCTTTCTTTACTTCTGCTATCTGCATTTCTTTGTCATATTCTCCATTTTGGAGGTCAGAAGTACGCCAAACGTGAAACACAAGCAGATACAGTATACCAAAGGATATAGTACCATAGAAGAAAGCGTTGAACCATCCTGGAACGGGATTGTCAAGTTCGGATATACCATCAAAATCTTCTTTCAATAGAAGGTCTTTTTCCTTTGAGATTGGTTTTAGACCTGCTATACGTTGCCATATAGTAGTTCTTTCTTCTGCTGGAACTTCTTCTTTGCCAGTTACTTTGTTGCTAACCACCAGGGTTAGTTGAAACAAAATCAGTACAACCAGGAAAAGCATGAAGATGATAAGTCCGAAAATAAGAACCAGAATGTATCGGAATAATTCCTCGTCACCAGCTTTAGGGACTTCTGCTGTCTGAGCCATGGATGGAAGCACTGCCAGACTGCTAAAGAATAATGTAATGAATATTTTTCGTAACATATAGGTATGTCTTTTATCGTTTGAGCGTTGGATTAGTCCTCAGTTTCTACTGGCAGATGCTTCATCTTCTGGATGTATTTCTTATCGGCAAAAACAAGCCAGATTGCCATTCCTATAAAGAAGAAAATGAATATGAGTAGAGAGATGGTTAAATACACATCTGCACCAGCTACTTTATCTAGAAATTGCTTAAACATAATCGTAGAAGATATTCTCCCTGAGCCCGAAGGGAGAATAGTTAATGTTCTACTCGGGTGTAGTTGCCTGTTTGCACAGGCGATAGAGGTTAGTTTACTTAGAAGGTGGTGTTATTATTTCATCGTCACCTCTTCTTTGTTTTTGATATCTGTACCCAAACGTTGCAGATAGGCAATCATGGCTACAATCTCTTTGTCCGGATCTATTTTTACGCCTTGTTTCTGAAGGTTGTCAACAATAACTTTTGCCTGTTCTTTCATACTTGTTTCAGCATTGGCAATTTCTTCCTCTGTATAAGGTACACCTAGTTTGCGTAATGTTGCCAGCTTATCTTTGGTAAGAGTAAAGCTCAGAGGGTTTTCCAGTAGCCATTCATACTTTGGCATAATAGAACCTGGTGACATGGATTCGGGATCACGCATGTGGTGATAATGCCAACTGTCAGGATATTTCTTACCTACACGTTGTAAATCAGGACCTGTGCGTTTAGAACCCCACAGGAATGGATGATCATATATATATTCTCCGGATTTTGAAAATTCTCCATAGCGTTCTGTTTCACTGCGGAACGGACGCACCAACTGAGTATGACAAGACACACAACCTTCACGAATATATAAATCGCGACCTTCCAGTTCCAGTGCTGTATAAGGTTTTACACTGGCGATAGTCGGGATATTTTCATCAACTGTAAGCATTGGGATAATCTGAATCATACCCCCTATGGCAACTACTACCAGTGATACTGCAGTCAACAACAATGGCTTACGTTCGAATATTTTATGCCAGTGATGATGACCTGCCACTGTAGTGTTAGTTTCTAGTGCAGGAGCAGATGCCGCTTCATTAGCTAGGAATGATCCCTGACGAGCAGTCATCCAAAGGTTATAGATCATAACCAAAGTTCCTAACAGATACATTGTTCCACCAATACCACGTAACGCATAGAAAGGAATCATTTTGGTTACGCTTTCCAGGAAGTTAGGATATTGCAGGGTACCATCCGGATTGAAGTCTTTCCACATCAAACCTGCTGTAAAACCAGCCCAGTACATAGGAATGGCATAGAACAGAATACCCAGTGTGCCGATCCAGAAGTGGAAGTTCATCAGCTTTTTAGAATATACTTCTGTCTGCCACATTTTTGGAACCAGGTAATATAACATTGCAAATACCATGAATCCATTCCAGCCTAGTCCACCTACGTGTACGTGTGCTACAATCCAGTCAGTAAAGTGTGCAATGGCATTGACGTTTTTCAGAGATAACAGAGGTCCTTCAAATGTTGCCATCAGATAGGCAGTAATGGCAACAACCATAAATTTCAAACGTGTATCTTCACGTACTTTGTCCCATGCTCCACGCAACGTCAGCAAACCATTAATGCCACCACCCCATGATGGTGCAATCAGCATGATTGAAAATACCACACCCAATGATTGTACCCAGTCAGGAAGAGAAGAATACAACAAATGGTGAGGCCCTGCCCAGATATAGATAAAGATCAGTGTCCAGAAGTGCAGGATCGATAACTTATAGGAATATACAGGACGATTAGACAACTTAGGCAAATAGTAATACATCAAACCCAGGAATGGAGTAGTCAGGAAGAATGCCACTGCATTATGTCCATACCACCACTGAACCAGTGCATCCTGTACACCTGCATACGCTGAATAACTTTTGAAGAAGTTGACAGGCATCTCAAAGGAATTGACAATATGCAGCATGGCAACTGTTACCCAGGTAGCAATATAAAACCAGATAGCTACATAGATGTGGCGTTCACGACGTTTCAGAATGGTACCCAGCATATTAATACCAAATACAACCCAAACCAGTGTAATCGCAATGTCAATTGGCCATTCCAGCTCGGCATATTCTTTAGAGGTTGTCATACCCAGAGGGAGAGTAATCGCAGCCGCAGCTATGATAGCTTGCCATCCCCAAAAGTGAATCTGGCTTAACAGATCGCTGAACATCCGTGCTTTACAGAGGCGTTGCAGAGAGTGATAAATTCCCATGAATATGGCATTGCCCACAAACGCAAAGATAATGGCATTGGTATGCAGTGGACGAAGACGTCCGAAGGAGGTATACGGAATGCCAAAGTTCAGCTGAGGAAACACTAACTGAAAAGCAACCGTTACACCAACGAGCATACCAACAACCCCGAAGATCATCGTGGCAATCCCGAAGTTTCGGACAATTTTGTTGTCATAATGAAAGTGTTCGATTTGCATGTATGTAATTGTTTGATTGGTAGATTTAACTGATTTTTAGTATGGAAATAGATCGGTGGTTAGCCTGATGTTTTTGTTTGTCGATCTTGTTTAGTGGATATATCTTCATCGTCAAACAACATCCGGACAGAAGGTGTATAGTCGTCGTCAAACTGTCCGTTGCGGAGATTCCAGAGAAAAATTCCCAGAAACACACTCGCCATAATCAGGCTGACTGTCAGAAGTATATATATGATACTCATATCGCTGAAAAGGTATATGTCTTAAGTTGGTGTCTGTTTTTCTCTAACCGCTTTCCAAAGTATCGTACAGAAAAGGTGGTGAAGAGAATCACATTAATGGAACTGACAGGCATTAGAATGGCTGCAATCAGTGGGGATAATGTTCCCTGTACAGCAAAGAAGATCCCGACCAGATTATAGATAGCGGCTAACACCAGTGCTGCCTTGATAACTTTTACACTTTGCTTGCAGAAATAAATGAAGCCTGGTAGAAACCATAAATTGGATGCATCCAGAATGACATCAGACGCTGGTGTGAAATAGGCTATATTGTCACTGACTGCTACACCTACATTGCTTTGCTGAAGAGCTCCTGCATCATTCAGTCCGTCACCAAGCATCATCACTTGTTTGTTTTCAGATTGAAGTGCTTTGATAAAGTTTAGCTTATCTGCCGGACTTTGATGAAAGTGCAGGTGTTGTTCATCTTTAAAGAAATACTTCAGATTAGGTGCTTCTCCTGCATTGTCACCTGAAAGCAGATGCAGATCATAGTTCATGGACAATTCCAGATTCATAGCATCCAATCCCTTACGGTAATGATTGTGGAACTGGAAATAACCGAGGTATTCACCTTCAATACCTGCCAGTACTCTTGTTGTCTGTGTATCAGGAAAATGAAAGGCTACAGATTCTGCTCCCAGTTTTTCATACATAAATTCGGCAGAACCTATCCATACCTGATGTCCATTCACTAGACCTGAAAGCCCCTTTCCGGATATTTCCTGAAACTGTTCAGTTGTATAGTCACTAGTTGTAGATTGTGAGAGGTGTTTGTATAAATGCTGAGATAAGGGATGTACAGAATTTTTTACCAGTGCCAGAATATATTTCTTCTGTGTATCTGTCAGAGGGTGTTCGTATCCTACGAATTCTACATCCGATGTATTGCTTTCAGTGATGGTTCCGGTTTTATCAAATACAATGGCATCCAGACGAGCAATGTTTTCTATAGCCTGCGTGTTTTTGGCAAAGAAGGAATATCTGCCCAGAATTCGGATGGCGTTACCCAATGCAAAGGAAGAACCTAATACCAGTGCACAAGGACATGCTACGATCAATACAGACGTGAATGCATTCAGTGCACGGCTATAGTCATGTTGTACGATCCAGAAACCACCAGAAACGGTAGCTATTAGAAGTAGCGCAACAGTAAAGTAACGGTTAAATAAATTTTGAATCGATTCTGAAATACTATTTACTGGAGTAGTTGCAGGATCTGACACACAGGTGCGACAAGAGGCAAACGCTTCGTCATTCCAGAGTTGAGTCAGATAGCTTTGAGATACTGGTTTTACCACTTCCATTTCAATCGCATTTCCAACTTGTCTTCCACCTGCATATAGGTTTTCGCCAGCTTGTTTGGGCATTGGCATAGATTCGCCTGTTACAAAGCTATAATCTATATGAGCTTTGGGGCTAATAAGTAGACTGTCTGCCGGAACCAGTTCCTGGTTGCGGATAATAATCCGGTTGCCGACCTGTAGCTCACTTACCGGAACTTGTCTTTCGGTTTCTCCTTCTTTTACAGTAACAGCTACTGGGAAATAAGATTTAAAATCACGGTCATACCGTAAAGTGTCATATGTTCTTTGCTGAAACCATTTGCCTATCAGTGAAAAGAACACAAACCCTGATAAGGTATCCAGATAGCCCGGACCATATCCCATGAAGATGTCTACCAGACTACGTGTAAACACTACAATCATTCCCAGAGCCAGAGGGGTATCTACGTTCAATATGCCACGACGCAGATTCTGGTAAGCAGATTTCAGATACCCCCAGCCGCTGAAGAAGAATACAGGGAGGGCAAGTAAAATATTCAGAAAGTTGAACAGGTAACGGAAGGAATGCTCTGAATGTGTATCAAAGCCAAAGTATTCCGGAAAGCTGATCAGCATGATATTACCGAATGCAAAACCTGCAACAGCCAGTTTGGCAACCAGTAATTTATGTGAGGTAAATGTTTTTGGGATTCCGGCATTATTGTTTCTTTCCGGATTCTCTACGTTGTCCAGAGAGAGTTGAGGTTCGTAACCCAGACTTGTCAGCAGTTCCACTATGGTCCTCAGGGAGGTCTCTTGTTCCAAAAACGTAATGGAGATACGCTTTTTCAGAAAGTCCGTTCTCGAAAAAGTGATAGCCGCATTGATGCGGTACAGGTTTTCTAATAGCCAGATACATGAGCTGCAATGGATAGTAGGTACAAAGAAACTAACCTTGGTGATATTGCCATCTGTAAAATCGATCAGACGGGATTTGATTTCAGGAACATCCAGATAGGCAAACTTTCCTTTATCAACGGCTTCTGTACGTATTCCTGCCTTTTTATCTATAGTATAAAATGCCTCCAGTTTATTTTCCTCCAGAATCTGATAGACAGTCTGGCAACCACTGCAGCAAAATACTTTATCATCAAGCTGATGACTATGGTCCTGACACTTGTCACCACAATGGTAGCAGGTCAGATTTTGTTGAGTAGAAGATAACTGGGAAGACATCCTTTAATTGTTTTGGTTAAGCTTTTCTCTGTGATCAGACTAGATTTTATATCACCTGAGAAACACTTCAAAACTACTAGGTAGCTACGGCAAGAATGATGAGCAACAGTGTATGTTTGAGTGATCTTTACTGGGCAAAACGATGATAAAAATCATGTTTTTTAAGATGGCGTAAGTAGAGACAATTAGAAAGGATTACTCAAAATAGTGTAGTATGGCTTAAAGGGAATAAACAAAAAAGCACAGGATCTAACCTGTGCTGAGGAAACTAGAATTAGGGATACAATTATCGGGCAAATTTATTGGCACTACGTAAATACTGATAGCGGCCAAAAATATGTGCATTGATCAGCATCGCCTGTTCCGGATGATACTGCTTTTTATTCTGCTCAAATGTTTCTTTTACCTGTAAAAAGGATTGTTCATCCTCTGCCTCGGAAACCTTTTGCAAAAACTCCTGTAGTGACAATGCATTCGTACTTTTACTTGTTCCACTGTATTCACCTTGTTCGGGATGAGAAGTTACACCTTCTCTCTGCATGCGACGAGCTGGCTTTTGTCTGGGAGGTAGATTTTTGATCTTGCTGGCTAGTGCTTCTATATGCTGAGGAGTGGTACCACAACAACCACCTACAATGTTAAGCCAGCCATTCTTCGCAAATTCGTAAACAAGCGACGCAAATTCCTCTGCGGATTGATCATAGCCACCAAACTGATTGGGAAGTCCGGCATTAGGATGGGTACTTACATAAAAAGGAGCTTCTTTGTCCAGTGTCTGTATATAAGGTCGTAATTCTTTAGCACCAAGAGCACAGTTTAAACCAACAGACAACAGAGGTGCATGCGAAATAGAAATAATAAATGCTTCAATAGTCTGACCTGACAAAATTCGTCCACTGGCATCGGCAATAGTGCCTGATACCATGATGGGATATTGCTTTCCGGTCTCATCAAAGAGTTGCATCAGCGCAAACAACGCCGCCTTGGCATTTAATGTATCTGTTATAGTTTCCAGCAAAAACAGATCTATACCACCATCGATAAGGGCTTTGGCCTGTTCCGTATACGCTGCAGCCAACTGATCGAAGGTTACAGAGCGAAAACCTGCATTGTTGACATCCGGCGACATAGATGCTAACTTGGTTGTTGGTCCCATTGCTCCTGCCACAAAAAGAGGCCGGGATCTATTCCTTTCCTGATAAACTTTGATAGTTTCTCGCGCAATTTTTGCTCCCTGATAATTGATGTCATACACCAGATCGGCAGTTTTATAGTCTTCCTGAGAAATCGCATTTGCTCCGAATGTGTTGGTCGATAGAATATCAGCACCTGCCTGCAGATATTGTAGGTGAATTTCTTTGATAACATCCGGACGGGTTACGTTAAGCAAATCGTTGTTCCCTTTGAGCTCTATAGCATGATGTTCCAGTGAAGCGTTTCTAAAGTCAGCTTCTGATAAACCATAGGGTTGTATCATAGTTCCCATCGCTCCATCCAGAATAAGTATTTGGTTGTCTAATTCCTGTTCGATTGGATGCATAGGTTGTTCTATTTAGAGGTGGATAGATTGTACAAGTTCAGGCGAGATGTTCTGTAAAATGTTAACCAATCCTGCATTCATTACGTTCCTAAATGCCAATGTATTGCTATACTGTTTTTATAACATTGTCCTGATGTCATTATCAGGTCTTTAGATTGGTATAATTTTTTCTAGGTGAGAAGGTGCAAATAATACCCCGGTTTAGTTTGTGGAATCCATTGTTTTATAGGTGGTTATAGGTTAGTATTATACTTTTTTGAGAAAAAAATATTTTATAAAATAGGAGTGGTGTGTCTGCTATTATTAAGAGTAAGAGTTATTTTTCCTCATACTACGGGAGTAGGCGCTATAAAGTATCCTATAACCTATTTTCGCTTGCCTCATATTTTTCTTTCTATGTCTTTTGATTGATTCAATCCCTGCATTTGGGGCATATTATTTATCATACATATTGTTTTTATATGTTTTGTTTATCCTGATACAAGAAACAATATGTCAATACTGTATTCGCCAACATCAATGCAGGGACACGAGGTAGAGGAGGGGAAGCTCCACACCATTTCCCTCACTATCAATGGAGTCCGGAAAGAAATCCAGGTACTGCCTTGGGTAAGTTTATTGGACGCATTGCGTGAGTATCTGCACCTGACAGGTACCAAGAAAGGATGTGATCACGGACAATGTGGTGCTTGTACTGTCCTTTGCGATGGCAAACGAATTAACAGTTGTCTGACCCTGGCTGTTATGAAAGAAGGTTCTGATATTACTACTATTGAAGGTATTGCTCCAGCGGACGGCGAACTTCATCCATTGCAGAAGGCATTTATTGAACACGATGCTTTTCAATGTGGATATTGTACTCCCGGACAGATCTGCAGCGCTATTGGTATGATGGAGGAAGGCAAAGCTCACACCCGCGATGATGTAAAAGAACTGATGAGTGGCAACTTATGTCGCTGTGGTGCCAACACAAACATTATTGATGCCATCATGGAAGTGAAGGAAGGAGGAAAAGATGAATAATTTCGCATATTCACGGGCACATACAGTAACAGATGCTATACAACAGATAAATTCTCATGGGCATTCACAATTTATCGCTGGTGGTACCAATGTGGTAGATTTGCTTAAGTACTTTATTACCTCTGCAGATGCGCTGGTTGATATCAATCCTATCGAAGAGCATCATTCTATCGAAGAAATGGAAGACGGAGGCGTACGCATAGGAGCACTGGTTACCAATGCGGATACTGCCTATCATCTACTCATTGAGCAACGATATCCTTTACTGACAAAAGCTATACTGGCAGGAGCTTCTCCTCAAATTCGTAATATGGCTACCAATGGAGGAAATCTGTTGCAACGGACACGTTGCTATTATTTTTATGATGCCAATGCTCCTTGCAATAAGCGAGAGCCGGGCTCCGGTTGTTCTGCTATTGATGGCTACAATCGTATTATGGCTATCCTAGGCACAAGTGAACAATGTATCGCTGTTTTTCCTTCTGATATGTGTGTGGCATTGGCTGCTCTGGATGCACAGATAAATATTTCAGGCCCCTATGCAGATCACACCATTCCTCTGGTTGACTTTCATCGCTTGCCAGGTGATACACCACATCTGGACAACAATCTGCAACCAGGTGAAATCATTACCAGCATAGATTTACCGGCTCAGGGATTTTCACGCAACTACTCCTATCTCAAACTGCGGGATCGTAATTCATATGCTTTTGCACTGGTATCTGTTGCCACAGGGCTGGAACTTGAGGGAGATGTCATTCGGGAGGCAAGAATTGCTTTGGGAGGAGTCGCCCATAAACCTTGGCGAGTACCAGAAGCAGAAGACTTTCTGCGGGGAAAAACTGCGTCACGAGAGAACTTTGGTGCAGCAGCAGATATAATCCTGCAGGGAGCTACCGGATTTATGCACAATAACTTTAAGATTGAGCTAGCCAAAAGAGCTATCATCCGTAACGGCATGATGGCACTCCATCCGGAAACACAACTACCCGGCGCCCAACCTTCTTTGTAAGAATGAAAAAAGCCATCCGCACAGAAGTAGGATGAACTAGTATGTGGACTGGCTTTGCTTAAGTATGTACCTGGTTTTATTTATGTGGCTGGTTTTATTAATGAGGAGGTATATCCTGTATTATACTCTTGAAAGAATCATTTTTTTCTCTTTGTCACCTGCTCTCCTTCTTGTCCTTCTGAAAGAATCTCGTGACAAGACCGGCGACCTTTCCGACTGGAGATACTATTTTCAGGAACCAAAGCTGACTCTATTTGTCAAAAGATTATTTCAGAAGGACAGAGGTAGGAGTGATCTTTTCGGGAGAATTAAGAAAAAGAGGAAATGGAAGAAGTTAATATGTTGATAAATAGAGTGAAAGATAGTCTTTTGATGCTATAAAGAGAGATGAGGTTCCTTTAAACGCGAAAGGTTGTGTAGGTGCGTAGGGAATCTTTTTCCCGCGAGGTTGGCCTTTGGCCTGCGGGTGGAAGGATCGGCAAAAAGTGCCCTTTTTGGGTTACTTTTTTGGGCAAGCAAAAATGAAGGACTAGTGGAAGAACAGTGATTGGGACAATAAGCAAACACAGGAAGAGACACATAAAAAAGTAACAGATCGTAGCCAGAAGGAAGTAAATGGTTTTAAGGCAATTTTGATTGAGAAACTCTCGTACTTCCTTTAAACAACTATTGAATTCTAAGCAGAAAAACTTTATTCACTTTTTTTAAAAAATATATGTCAACACAACCCTTAATTGGCCAGTCAGTAAGTCGTTTGGAAGGACATCTGAAGGTGACTGGCAAAGCAAAATATGCAGGTGATTACACCACATCCGGCTTGTTGTATGGCTATATCGTCAACAGCACTATTACCAAAGGAAAAATCACAGCTATTCATACAGAAGAAGCCAAAGCCCTGACAGGCGTAATTGAAGTCTTTTCACATGAGAACAAACCTTCACTCGCCTGGCTTGACCTCAAATATGCTGATATGGATGCGCCTCCCGGAACGGTATTTAAGCCTTTGCACGATGGTGATATTTTATGCAATGGGCAACCTATCGCATTGGTGGTGGCTGAGACGTTCGAACTGGCACGATATGCTGCCAGTCTGGTTCGCGTGGAATATGAAGAAGAACACTTTGAGACAAATCTTAAGAATAATCTGGATAAGGCACGTGCACCCAAAATTGGATTAGCAACTTTGCTGAAACCTCTCCCTCCAAAGCCTGTAGGAGATTTTGAGAAGGCATTCAATCAGTCCTATGCACAGGTTGAAGCTGAGTACTCTCATGGTACAGAGCACCATAATCCATTGGAGTTATTTGCTACTACAACTATTTATGAAAAAGACGGAAAACTTACCATCTATGACAAGACCCAGGGAACTGTAAACTGTCAGGTGTATGTAGCCAATGTGTTTGGCTTGTCTTTTAAAGATGTGCGGGTAATTTCTCCGTATGTCGGAGGGGCATTTGGTTCAGGATTACGTCCCCAATACCAGTTGTTTTTTTCCGTACTGGCTGCCTTACAACTGAAACGTTCGGTAAAAGTTATGCTGGATAGACACCAGATGTTTACATTTGGGCATCGTCCACCTACTATACAGCATACCCGTTTTGGTGCGGATAAAGATGGAAAAGTGAATGCACTGAACCATAGTGCGTTTGCAGAAACATCACAGTTTGAGGATTATACAGAGGTAGTGGTGAACTGGTCTCATATGTTGTATCCGGCAGAAAATACACTGATGGAATACAAACTAGTGCCATTGGATGTATATAGTCCGCTAGATATGCGGGCACCCGGAGGCAGTACTGGTATACATGCTATCGAAAGTTCGATGGATGAACTAGCCTATAAACTCAATATTGATCCATTGGAACTTCGGCTTATCAATTATGCAGATAGGGATGTCAGTGTAGATCGGCCGTATTCAAGTAAAGAGTTAAAGGAATGCTATTTGCAGGGAGCTGAGAAATTTGGCTGGGCTAACCGGAATCCTCAACCTCGTAGCATGAAACGGGGTAACAAGTTGGTAGGGTATGGTATGGCGACTGGGATATGGGAAGCAAACCGATTGCCTGCCCGTGCAGAAGTTGCTTTTACCAAACAGGGAAAGTTGCAGGTAAAGAGTGCTGTTACAGATATTGGCACAGGAACATTTACTGTCATAAGCCAGATTGCAGCCGACGAACTGGGATTGCTTTTAGGTGACGTGAACTTTTCGTATGGAGATAGTAAAATGCCATTTGCACCTATACAAGGTGGCTCATTCACAATAGCTTCTGTAGGTACTGCTGTCCGTGAAGCATGTAAGGCACTCCGCAAAAAACTTTTAAAGAAGGCTCAGAAAATGGAAGGCTCCGCTTTTGCAGATGCCAGCATTGATGATGTTGTTTTTAGAGAAGGGGCTATGTATCGTAAGGACGATCCATCCATTTTTGTAAAACTAACAACAGTCATTGATGCCAACAAAGGACGCCCTGTAAAAACAACCAACTTTGCTGTGCCCAACGTATTTAAACTGAAAAAGTATTCGCGGGCTACACATAGTGCTGCATTTGTAGAAGTAGAAGTAGATGAGGAGCTAGGGGTAGTAAATGTAACCAGAGCCTTAACTGTTGTAGCTGCCGGACGAATAATCAATCCGAAAACAGCCCGGAGCCAGGTTCTGGGCGGAATGGTCTGGAGTATCAGTAAGGCATTGCGTGAAGAGACTATCAGTGATTACAACCTGGGAAAATACATGAATCCCAATCTTGCAGAATACCATATCCCAGTACATGCGGATATACACGAGCTGGATGTGATGTTTGTAGAGGAGAAAGAAGAGATTCTGAATGACTTGGGTATTAAAGGAGTAGGAGAGATCGGTTTGGTAGCTATGCCTCCCGCCATTGCCAATGCGATCTATCATGCCACTGGCAAACGGATCAATCAATTCCCCATCCATCTGGAAGCCTTGTTGTAGAGTATATTTAGGTTAACATAGCCAAAATGAATGAATAATCCGGAGTTTTGATAAATTTGATTTGCAGGCAAGGGAATTAAAGAAAAAGAACTCAGAAACCCGCTTCCTGTTCTTCTGAAAAAATCTCCCTATTGTCCTTCTGAAAGAAACTCGTGACAACTAGAGTTGCGTCTACTTTCTGAGAGAAATAATATTCTCCAATCGGAAAAGTCGCCGGTCTTGCCACAAGATACTTCCAGAAGGACAAAAAGGAGAATGTTTCTTTTAGGAAAAGAGATTTTTTCTTAAACTCTCAAAAGGAGAAGGTTATAGAATAGGATAAAGGAAGCTCCTGACTTTGCGAGTGGGAGGTTTGGCAGAAAGTGCCTTTTTGCTCACGCAGAGATCTGGTTCATCAAACTCTCGTTTGGTGCCCTGTTTTTGGGCAAGCAAAAAATGAAGAAAGCCGCAAGTAGAATCATGTTTGGGATAATAAACCAACTTAGCTAGAGAGATTCCTTAAAAAATAACCAAGGCCTATACTCTTTTCAATAGAATATAGGCCCTGGTTATAAGACTCTCATCCCATATTAGGGATGGCTCAAGTTTGTTGTATAGATAGGTTACTTATTACCTACCGTACCTCCACCACTTAAAGTATTTAATACCTCTTTAGACACCTTAAGGTGTGTACGTACCAGTGGATGAGCTGCCGCAGCTACCTCTTTCAAATTACTATCCTTTGCTTTCGATTCTACAGAGCTCATTAGTTTATCCAGTTTTTCGTGCCCTTTTACCGCGCTTTCTGCTATATAGTAGCGGTCTACTTCGCCTCCTGAAATTTTATTGTACCGGGATAACATTTCTTCTGTTTGTGTAGAAACGCCGTTCGGTAACTGAATCCCTTTAGCTGTTGCAATTTCCTTGAGTTTCGTAGCCAGACCTGCCTGCTCTTCTACTTCGGCCTGGGCTAGCTCCTTTACCTGAGGATTTGTAGCTCGTTGAGCGGCAATCTGACTAATTAACATTTGCTGATTGCCTGCATTCGCTACTTCCAGAAACAACGCCTGGTCTTCTTCTGACAGCTTTTGTGATGTAGGCGAAATTGCCTTTACTTTTTCTGCTCCTTCTTTATTAATGCGCTCAAACTCAGCTTTACTGGTTTTACCTATCATAGAAGAGCTTTCTTTTGTGTTCCCAGACTGTTGGGCTACAAGTGCCAGTGGCGCCAATAAGGCTATGGCTAATGCCAGAATACTGGTTTTTATACTAGACTTTTTCATAACATATGAATTGATGATACAATAGTTGCACTAAAACTGTGCCTGTCTGTTTCAATACACATGGTATGTGGTTGGTAGGCAATGGCTTACACTATCGGATTTTGATCTTCATAGTTTCGCCGGCGAATTTGTGTCTGACGGAGTTCTTCCATTCTATTTTGCCAGGCTGCTTTTGTTTCTTCTCTGGTTAGTTGATTGAGTTCGGCTTGGGAATACTTGGGATCATAACAGTAATTGGACGTAATCTCCTCCATAAAATCTACTGCCTGCTTTAGAAAATCAGTCAGAATTTCGGGTGCCTGTTTAGGTAGGGTTTGATACATGGTTTTGATCTGATTATCAATTAATAACTCAAATCGTAACAGCAGGCGATTAAGATGATATAATGCGGTATCAATATCCTTGTGAACTAGCGCCATCCGTACCTGAATCATTCCCGGACCGCTATAATGACCATTACCTGCCTCTTCCACTTCTTCAGCCAGCGACAGGACTTCCTCTGCAGACGGTCTGTTAGGAAAATCATTTCGGTAATACAATTGTTCCATAAACTCCGCATAATGAAACAATGGAGAGAGGTTGATCTTCACAATCTCTTCATGCTCCCGATAGACAAGCCATGCTTTGGCAATATACTTCAGTCCTGACTCGCCTTGTTTGTCGAGGATGTCTGCATAGCTTTTCCAGACTTCTGCCAGATAGTATACCTCCATAGCATGGGCAGGTTCTTTCTGGATAAATTGTTCAAAACATTCAGCTGCCTTATCCAGGTAATCTACCTGTTGGTGTTTCTTACCCTGACCACTCAGAAGTAAACCTGCACTGCGTAATACAGAAGGTTTTGCCTGAGGGTTATACCAATCCAGAGACTGGTCGAGCCACATCGATACAGCCTCTTTCAGTTCTGGCATGTCTTTCCCTTCTAAAATGCGTATGCCTCCTTCCAATAACTGCCAGATCAGATCCGGATTCATCGTTAATTGATATTCAATCTTTACTTCAAACTGTTTCTGTGCAAGTTCTTGTGCCTTTAGTAAAGAGGGATTTGGTTTCTCCCAGGAATGATAAAGAATCCACAGTTTTAGTTCTATGGATTCTTCTAGCCTATTGATATCATCCAATGCGGACTTCCAGTATGTATACGCATTCTCTACATCCAACTGCGCCTGTTGATCGTATAACCGGGCTCTAAGGGATCTGGCTAATGAGTTATCTGGGTGAACTTGTAACTCATCTGTCAGTTCGGCAATAGCCTGCCGGAGGTATACCTGTGCGAGTGTTGTATCTGTAGATTTAAATTCCTCATAACGTTGGTATAACACTTGAGCCCGTTGAAATGTCAAAGGAGAGCCATAAAACTTCTCTGCCTCTTCAATAACTTCATCCATATAGTCGAGGCCTCCATCACTTAGCTTGCCACACATCTGATCGTACTCAAGATAGGAAAGCAGAACCAGAAAGCCTGATTCCAGTACATACAGCCTCCAGTCTTCAGGAGCATCTGCCGGAAGTTGCTGGGATATATGTACAATAGCAGACAAATCATAGGAATCGATAGCATCTGCAAGCTGACTTTCCAACGAATCAAAATCTTTTATCATGGGAATAGGTACTTAAACTGGCAAAAGATACTCCGTATCTTTCAGATTACCTATATGGAGTGCATACTCCACTAAAGAGTACTCCCTTATCCTACTCTAATAACTTTTCTGGAAAAGGCTACTGTAAATAAAGGAAAAATACCCTCTTAGAAGAGCAACTCCTTTTTTATCCTTCTGAAAGAATTGCTTTTCCTGTTCTTCTGAAAGAATTCTCCTTCCTCTGTCCTTCTGTAAGAATCTTCCCGCCGTTGTCGGGACACGTGTGACAAATAGAGTTGCGTTTACTTTCTGAGAGAAAAATACACTCTAAATCCAAATGCCGCTGGTTTTGTTATGAAATACTTACGAAGAAGAAAAGGAAAGTAAGAACGACGAGAAATAAGATTTTTTCTCTAAAACTTTATTTCTGAAAAGTTATAGGACAGCAGAGTGATTAGTCTTTTTGATAATGCTCTGGAAAGAGTTCAGGTTGAGCTGTTTTTAAATACTGATATTGCTCAGGTGTTAAAAAGATGAAATTTTTGTTGGAAGAATAGCCTATTGAATAAAAAGAGCCTTTTGCATCTTTTAATGCCTGATTGACTAACTGAATAAATTCTCCTTCCCAGAGGAAGGAATAGATATCACTCATTTTTTGAGTATAGGTTTTGCCATTTAGATTAACGTGAATTCTGGATTAGTTTAAGCAGCCATTGCGTATGGGTGTTGTGTGTTAGCGACAAAAATACAAGGTTTCTGTTCTAATGATTGATAGGCAATCAAAGAAGCCATCATATTGATGAAGGCATTTTCCACCTTCCGATGACGGGTATGTTCTACATTACAAATAGAGATTAACAACTCATTGACAGACTCGATTAAAGCTCTCTTTTTCAGATAGAGCTGATGAGCCAACAATGAGATAGCCTTTGGTATGGATTTCTTCTTTGGTTTGACCAGTAGTTGTAATCCTTGACTGTAAAAATAGTCAAATAAACGGGTGTGATAGCCTTTGTCCCCTACACAAAGACCTTCTAGGCCCTTTAACAATTTTTGCAGCAGTTGCCCATTGTTATCAGCCACATTGCCTGTAGTAAAGCTATAATTGACAATCTGTCCATAGGCATTAATGACTAAATGTAACTTAAATCCGTAAAACCAGCCTAACGAGGATTTCCCTTTTCGAGCTGTATGGGCAAAGACTTTATGAGAATGTTGACGTTTAATGTGACAAACAGGGATTCTCTTCGAATCAATAAAGTACAAACCACTTCGGCTAGCTTTCAGACAGGTATGTAATGACCACACATATACTAAAGGGTAGGCACGCTCAATCAAGGCTACAAAACGGGAATAGGAAGGTGCCTTAGGAAAATAAGAACGATACTGTGATAAAATCTGATGGCGATAAAAATACTCAAAACATTTATACCCGGATAGATAATAAGCGACCAGAATGGTACAAATTTCCGATCGAGTCAAAGCCGGAGTGCGAGTAGGTTTACGCATTTTACCTACCTGATGGTTATTTTGATAGGATTGGAAAGCAATAGCTAAATCATCCACCTCAATAAAGAGTTCGATTAGTTTATTTTCACTAATTTGGGCTTGCATAAAGGATTGAGTTAGTTAGGTTTTACATCTAGACAATGCAAAACTAGCTATTTTTCAATCCTTTAGCTTTTCCCTAATCCAGAACTCACGTTAGATTAAATCCGTATTCATAAGAGATTTTATTTCTTCCTTTTTTTGTCTGCTTTTCAACAATGTTTGTAGGGGTAAAGCTATTTTGAGAGATATGCTGTAAATGGTGTAGGAATTTTTGATATACATTTTTAGGTTCTTCTTCCATTCCATCATAAATGAATTCATGATAATCTGTATGTGCTACTATGTTGGGCAGATAGGTAAGTATATCTTCTTTGGTACTCACATTATCCCGAACCATTTTAGTTAATAAAATAGCTAACGAATCTTTAGTATATGTTGGAATAATACCAATCGATTCATATTCATGAATCATTTTGGTGAGACCTGTTCGGTTGTATGTATTATCAAAAATTGCAGATAACGCATGGTCTATTGGAAGCCCGATACTCATGGGAAATGCCTTGTCAAAAGCACGAACCTGAATACTATCCATAAGTATAAAACCAATGCGGGTACCAATCTTTAGTTGCAGTCGGTCTTTGTCATCAATGACAAATAATCTCAACGAGCTAATCTGGTCTTTCAAAAAGTCATTTACAATTTGAAAGCTACCACTTTGTAACCAATCCATTACAATATAGTCAACAGATCGATTCAAAGCCATCCTAGGTGTGAAAGATAGCCTTTGTTGATAAGATGTTTTATTGACAGTAAAGTCGAGGAATGTTTGGGTATAGTCTCCACCATATTCTTCATCCTTAAACGTTTCATCAAAGGTTTTCTGATAGGTAAAGCCAAACTCTGGTAACAGAGATTCTCGAATCATAGTATACACTTGTAGAAGTGCCCGTAAGTTATCCTTTGGTAGAGTCTTAAAGTCCAGTACAAATGCTCGCTTACAATGAGTTAAAATTTCAGAAGGTCCCAATAGTGTATAGGGCTTATAGGATTGCTTCAACGTTTGCAGACCTGATTCAGAAAGGATACCTGCCATCTGTAGTGTATCCATATAGGCAAGTTGTTCTTGTTTACTTTGTTCATAGTCTTCATAGAAACTGTTTTGCATGGCTGCTTTAACAAACAAAGAGTTAAAAATAGTGCTACGATCTATAAATTCGTTGGTTTCGATCCATGATTTGACATCCTGATAGACCTTTTGATCAAAGATATGGCATTTGTACAGGGTGTCATTTAATGCATGTGCGCTGAATCTTAGTTGTTTAATTGACAGATCTTTATCAATTGGAGCGGGAGTATTTTGAGGAAACAATGAATTATGCCAGACAGGGCCAACCAGATTTTTACACTTTCGTATAAATCGTTCAATTTCTGTTTTCTTCCCATTTACCAGATTGAAATCATCTTTTTGGGGATTTATTATCGTTGTAATAAAGCCAAAATGGAAGAGCAGGTCTGTAGAAGAAAGCTTAAATATAGTATCTTGTTTAATAGAATCACCTTCAAAACTAAAATACATTTTGGGTTTGTATACTTCCAGATACGCTTTTTGTAAATCATTCTCTCCAGAAAAAGACTTGTAAAAATAATCTATACCTTCCTTAGAGATCACTTCTGATTGGTGCAATTGATTTAATAACTGATAGGTCTCAGCTTTATTCCATTGCTGAGCAGATAGAGGTGTACTTAGAAAAATAAACAGGGTTAGGCAGGTAATAAATCGCATAGGTAGTTTCTTATTTTCCTGGCTAATATAAAATAAGATAACCACCCGATAAATAGGTATTTGCCGGGAACAAGAAAGTATTTCAGAACAGATTGATTATCTGAAGACCGCTATGTAAAGGAATTGTTAGGAATTAGTGTATTTCCTTTTTGTATAACCTCCCCTGAGTTTGGAGTCATTACAAAAGAATCACAGATTTGTTCCTGTTTATGGTGTTGATAGGCACAGGTTTGATAATGTTCAGCTACTAACCGCTGTGTTTTAGCTGGATAAACATATGCTATAAACCGGGCAGATGTCTGAACTTCAGATAGAGGAGTTTTCGGTAAATAAGGTACTTCCTGAGTCAAAGATTTCACCTCCATAGTCACTTGTGCTTGTTGCTGCAATACATACGCTTCAAAATCAGCATTTTCCTGTTGTTCGAGCTGCTCAAATTTTTGCCATGCCTCATAGGCTGCCTCAATACGGATTGTCACATCATCGCGTTTGGCTTCTTTGAGGATATATTTAGCTGCATTATCCTTGTCTTTCTTCTGGTCAATCACAGCCAGATGAAGATCAGTGCGTTTGTATTTGACACGAACATCCTTCAAGTCTTTTTCCGCTTTCTTGAGTTGCTTATCACGTTCTTTGGAGGCAGGTTGAGCTTCCAGTTCCGCCTTTTGTTGTTCGGCATGAGCTAACAACTTTGTGAGAAGAGTATGGTTGGCAATGGATTGCTTCTCATCTTCCGCTAAGTGCTTGATGCGGTTTTTCATACGAAACAGTTCATGATTCATACGGGCTTCCTGCTTTCTCAAACGATAATACTCAGATCTGTATTTGCGAATGGCTATTGTATTGCTGTGATAACGAGGCATATAGATAAGACGTGTAAAATGGTTTATTACATAGTTTTGTTACCTTAAATATACAAAAAATTACGTTGGCTAGCAATAGGTTTTTGGTATAATCAGAAGTGTGGTAGTGGCTGATTATCAGTGTTTTAGTGTTGTGTGTGACAAGCTGTTGAAAAGGCGTTTTACCATGCAATAATAGAATAACCGACATGTACTGGCTGCATTTTTGTTTTTCTCTGGGTTAAGTCGTTCCTTTGTACCCCTAAAGGATGTCTGACTTATTTTTTAAAAGAGACTCAATAACCATATTTTGTAGTCTTTATAAAATAGCTAAGACAACCTCTTAACTGTGAACTAAGAACTTTAAAACTGATTTTATTATGCCTGGAATAGAGTTTTTTGGCGAAGAAGAACGCCGCGAAGTAATGGATGTACTGGAAACTGGTGTAATGTTTCGCTACAACCATGATGCAGAGCGTAAAGGACACTGGAAAGCCCGTGATTTTGAAAAGTCAGTGGCTGATTTTGTGGGAGCAAAATATGCACATGCTGTAAGTAATGGAAGTGCTGCCGTTGTATGTGCACTGGCTGCATGCGGAGTGGGTTATAATGATGAAGTAATTGTGCCTCCTTTCACCTTTATTGCTACTGTTGAAGCTGTGTTGTGGTTAGGTGCTATCCCTGTATTTGCTGAGATTGACGAAACCTTAAACCTTTCACCAGAAGGTATTAAAGCCTGCATTACACCTAAGACCAAAGCTGTGCTATTGGTACAAATGTGTGGTGCTATGGCCAAAATGGATGAGATCGTGAAAGTGTGTCAGGATAACAATGTCATGCTGATTGAAGATACAGCGCAGGCATTGGGTGCAAGCTATAAAGGTAAATCAGCAGGATTGTGGGGACGTATGGGTTGTTACTCTTTTGACTTCTTCAAGATCACTACCTGTGGTGAAGGTGGTGTATTGGTTACCAACGACGAACAACTGTATAAAAACGCAGACGTATTCTCTGATCACGGACACGACCATATAGGAAACAACCGGGGTATGGAAAAACACCCTGCACTGGGTATCAACTTCCGTATTGGTGAGTTTAATGCCGCTGTAGGTCTAGCTCAGATGCGTAAGATCAAACAGTTCATCGAAATCCAGCGTAAAAACAAAGCAACCCTGGTTAATACACTGAGCAAATTTCCGTTCATCCAGTTCCGTGAGATGACAGACGAAGCAGGTGATTCTGCTACCTTCCTGTCCTTCTTTATGCCAGATGAAGCTGCTGCCCGTCTGGCTGTAGAGGAATTTAAAGCACAAAACCTGGATAGCTATGCTTACTGGTTTGACAATAACTATCACTACATCAAAAACTGGGATCACCTGATCAGTCTGACCAGTGTAAACCCTATGCCTATCCACCATCAGGAGAAGCCACAGGATTGGTCTAAAATCCGTAGCTATATCCCTAAAACTGACAATCTGATCAGCCGTTTGATCTCCTTGCAGGTAAAGGTGGGCTGGACTGACGAACAACTAACTGAACGTTGTCAGAAGCTTTCCAACGCATTTGAAGCTGTTGCTAAAAAATTGTCTGTAACAGCTTAAGTATAATCTGAATAATCGAAAGCCTCACAGATTCACAGAATCCGTGAGGCTTTGTTATTTTAGTATAAGTATATGTCTTTGTATCGAATGTTTTTCAACCACAAATCCTTCAATACCTAACATGGGAACCTGGTACTCTTTGTATCTTTTTGATGAAGAGAAATTTACTGAAACTGTAGTGCCTTCTTTGAAACGAGGTCTTGCAGATCGGCCAGATTTGTTTGATCTATATAAACAGACACGGCTTGATCATCATACTAATCTGACTACTGAAATTATTGCGTCCGTAGCCTCAAGTCTTGACACTGAGTTTAAATCGTATCCAGGGTATGATCCTTTTTCAAACGACCTGTCTGCTTTTGAAAAAGAAAATCCCTGGTATTATGAATGGTCTGCCTTATTTGAGCTTGTTGTCTTTCATGAATGTGCTTATTATAAGCCCGAACTGTATTGTGGCAAGTTTGGCATAAACTCACGCTTTACTGATACATCACAAGGTTCCGTAGCATACAGTATACTAGGGGATATCGCCAATGAAACCATTCATACGTACTATACTATAGGTATTGTTAACTGGATTACCAATGAAGATGTGAAGTTGCTACTGATAGATTTTGATAATCTAAAACGTAGAAACAACCCTGGAGACGACTCAGAGCATAAACTGTATGACGAAGACTTTTATAATCTGTTGCTATTGGCAGATAAACATTCTCTGGGATTGCTGTATGGGGCTGATCTGAAAGAATATACAATCTTTGAAAGGCAATTAAACTGATTAATATGATTGACTCAAACGGTTTCTAAGATATACGAATCAATAAAAATATAAATGGGACTTTTTTATACACTTCATCCGTTTGATAGTGATAAGTTTTATAGGGAGATTGTTCCTTCACTCAAAAAGGGACTGACTGATCGGCCAGATTTGTTCGAGGGATATAAACGAACTTGTATCAATGAGAAGACTGAGCTGACACTAGATTTGATTGCGTCTATTGCCAGTCAGTTTGATACTGAATTTAAATCGTATCCGGGCTACAATGCCTACTCTGCAGATGTATTTACTTTTCGTGATGAGCGTGGCTGGATAGAAGAATGGTCCAGTTTGTTTCAATTTATTATCTTCCAAGAGTGTGCTTTCTATGAGCCAGAATTTACTTTTGGGAAGAGTGGTATTGCGCTCATGTATGCTAATACGCCTGCCAACTCTGTTGCTAAGGATATTTTTACCACAATTGAAAGAGCAACGATCTTTTCTTGTTATTCAATGGGGATTGTTAACTGGGTTCCTAATGAAGATGTAAAATTGTTATTGCTGGATGCGAAAAGTATCCGGCTGGCAGATCGTTACAAAGAAGAGTTTCCGGATTTATATGATTATAAATTTGATAGATTTTTAACATTGGTAGATAGACATTCGCTGGGTTTGGTATATGGAGTAGATTTACTAGACTATCGGGTTCCCGGAAGAACTTTATCATAAAATATTCTCTGTACCTATACTGAATTTTTGTTGTGATTCCTTTTACTGTTATCTACGAAGACAATCACCTGATTGTCGTAAATAAAGCTTCTGGTGTGTTAGTGCAGCCTGATAAGAATGGAGATCCTGCATTGGAGCAACTGATCAAACAATACATCAAAGAAAAATATACTAAGTCAGGAGAAGTATTTCTAGGTGTGGTGCATCGACTAGACAGGCCGGTAAGTGGACTGGTGATATTTGCCAAAACGTCTAAAGCTCTGGTGCGTATGAATGAGTTGTTTAAACAGCGGGATATTGAGAAGGTATACTGGGCGGTAGTTGGTACTATGCCTGCTGAACCAGAAGGAAAGCTGGTGCACTGGATTACCCGGAGTGAAAAAAGCAATTTATCAAAAGCACATAAAACGGAAGTAAAGGGTAGTCTGCGTGCAGAATTACAGTATAAGTTGATTCAACGTTCGGACAGATACAGCTTGCTGGAAGTTCATTTGATGACAGGCCGGCACCATCAGATCAGAGCACAGCTATCAGCTATAGGATGCCCAATAGTAGGTGATCTTAAATATGGTTTTGCACGTAGCAGCCCGGACGGCAGTATTTTTCTGCATTCCCGTTATACCAAATTTATCCATCCAGTACAGAAAGAGGAGATTATACTGGAAGCTCCTATGCCTGAATTATGGCATAAGTATGGTATGAAGTAGCGATACTAATCTTTTACAGAGCTATTACGTATAAGTGTTGTATAGATTGCATTGAGGTACAATATTTTATATATATAAATGTATATTGTATGCTGTAAAATAACGCATGCATTTACAACACAGGTAACTAAAAACAATTATGGACAACAGCAAAGAAATTGCCGCTAAGTATCATGTTAGTGAAGAGACGGTTAAGGTTCTCTTATATGGCTTACGGCTTTCAGGTGGAACACAGGTACAGTTTAATATTCCGGAACTGGGAGGTATGGGGCAATGGCAATCCGGAATGGTGATGATTGGAGATATGTTTAACTCTAGTCTCAAAGATAAGGTAAATCAGATTTGTACAGAACTAGCTGTGTGGATAAGAAATTCAGATGCTCATGCTGAAACTCAGATCCTACCGGATCATCACAGAGCTACTGCTGATAAATCTACAACAAAAGCTACCCCAACCAGGAGTGCTTCGTTTCAAGGGAGTCAGAATGGCCTTCACTATGCCTACTATGCTTCTGAAAATGTACTTGAAATTGATGACAATGGAAAAAAAGCAAAATATGATACAACAGGATATCAGCTAACCGGTGTACAGCAATCGCAAGATAATAGTAGCCAAAGTGTTAGCTTTACCCATCCGGGCGGTACATTGCGGCTTAAGGATCTGAAAAAGATAAAGGATGTAAAAAAGAGCTAAGTCAATATATATAGCTTGGAAGTGCCCTGAAATATAGTCATGATGCAAACCCAACCAGGCGAGCGTGACTATGTATCAGGGCACTTTTGTATTTACATTCCTGCATGTACGATGATTTTCGTGTGTTGGTTTTTAAGATTTTATGAGTAGTAATGGTAGGAATTGCTTGTTTGAATATATGTCATATTATATAACATGTAAAAAATGAGAAATATTTTTGAAACTTACATTAACTGTTTTAATGGATTAGTCGTTTTGTATTAAATAAGAGGTGGTTTATTAAGAAATAGTATTACTGATTAGAAACCGAAAGAAGAGTTTTTATGTATTAAATGTTGGTTATTAGCTTATTTGCTGGTTTTTTAATTTTGTAATGGTAAAAATAAAGAAAGGGTCTCTGTAGAAGAAAAAAAGTTTGACAATTGTATTGGTTTAATAATATATAATGTGTGTTAATAGAAATTTTATTATTTATATATTTGTTTTATTGTGTATTAATGCTGCTTTTTTGTGAATTTAGTTAGTGTGTATTGATATATAGAAGTGTGTTTTATGTAGATTTTTTTTAGATTTTTACGAGCTTTAATGTAGTTGGTTTTAGTAGTGTTTGCCTCAAATAGAGATAAGGTAGCTTTTTTAGTTATTTGTTTTTACTATAATATAAATAAATTGCTGTTACCCGTCTACTGAATTTTTTGTATTTAACCTTTTTGTATAAATAAAGAGTAACAACATCACACGGTAATATTTTAGCTTTTTTCAATCGATAGAAGAATTGACTCTTCTTTATTTTTGAATGTTGTTTTATTCATCTTAAAAACAGTATTCAATAATGAAAGAAATCGCTGCACTAAAAAAAGAAGGTTTTGATATACCTTTTGTTAAATTTCTTTTGCGGAAAGATAACGTACTTATTATGGAGTGGAAGGGATTTGTTAAGGCTGATCTGATTAAAGAAGCTCATGAAAAAGCATTGTCTGTAATAAAGGAAAATAATGTGACTGGACTGGTAGAAGACGTAGTAAACTTTACAGGACCTTTTACAGAAGTTAATCAATGGTTTATTTCGTATTGGGTTCCTGCAGCATTAAAAGTAGGTCTTAAAAAAGCAGGTGTATTGATGAGTAGCAGTTATTTTACTCAGCTTTCTGTAGAGCAACTGAAAGAGAATCCGGAGTTCAAGAGACTTGGTTTAGGTTACCGGATTTTTGGAGAGATGAATAAGGCTACAGACTGGCTTCTTGAAGGAGTAACTGTAAGATAATACCAATACGAACATAGCAAAGAAAATAGTCTTAGTGCTTTTCAATGTGTCTTCTATAGTAGTATACATTGAAAAGCACCACTTAAATCCATACATAGGAATTTTACTCTATACATAGTCATCTGAAACTGTAATACTCTGAACCGGAGTTTATAGCAATATTCTACAAACAAACATCCTCTGTGAATGTATGAAGGGGTGATGCCAGTTTCCTGACTTGGAAGGAGCTGGAATTGGTTACTGCTCTGTCTCTTTTGGGTTGTTATCTGATAAGGATCTTCCTGTTTAAATCACATTTACTTTCTCGTAAAAGGTCTATCTGATTGTTTCTACTCAGAATGGTATGCTATTGTAACTTTTGTGCAGAAGCCGATGAATTATGGACAATCAGTAGTGTTAAATTGATGTTACTTGTTTTTGTAATTATATGTTTGAAAGTCTCTTTTATAGTTATTAGGTATTGTTTCATGTGATAGAAATATTTTTTATTGCATGATTGGATGATTCTGTATTTGATTTTCAAGTAATTGGCAATTGTAAAATAGTATTCTATATATAAGTTACATTTTGGGTATTGATTTGATTATATGTATTTTATAGATTTACATAAATGCTGATTGTTGGTGGTATTTGTGGAAATATAATAAGATAAACAGGTTGATTTTTTGATAAAAAAGCTTACAGCGCTAAACCATTCCTAATGGCCATCTAATAGTAGTTTATCTTCTGTTTTACAGTTTATCCAATAATCTGAGTATGAACCGAATTCGGGTAAATGCCATGGAAATTGAGCAACTGCTTGATTTAATGGAGCGGAATAACTTTTTGTATCCTGCCAAAAAGGAGAAACTTATTCCAGTACTGGGATCTATCAAACAAAATCTACAGCGTGCGTTTGGTCTCCCTGATTCAATGTATCGTACACTTACTTTCTATGATGGAACCGAGCAAATGTTTGCTTCTATTGCAGCCTGGAAGTATTCGCCTTCTTCCATGATCATTCTGCATCTGGTATCCAATCAACCCGTAAAAACCCGTGAGATCTTTTTCTACCACATTTTAAAGCTGGCTGCAATTGAGCAGGAGCCAGTACAGGCGATATTAACATATTATCAGCCAAAGACGCGTTTTGCACATCGCATGTTTACACATTTGTATGAAAGACGCGTAGATGAAGGAGTATTGATTGAGCCTTTTCACTTTTATGCCTTTCAACGTAACAGCACAGATACAACAAAAGGGCAGAGTTCACATACTACCTATAATCTAATAAAAGAGCTTGACAGTCAATTAGTATATGTCAACGGTTCTACCATACCTGGGTATGAATCTTCTGCTGCTGGTGCTAAGAAGATTATAAAACCTTTGGTAGAGAAATGGCTTAACAAGGGTATACATGATAAAGATACAAATACGACTTCTCCTGTTGACACTAAAAGTATAGGACGTTGGCAAATCCAATCTCTTCAGCAAGCGGATCATGCTGCTTTCTCTGATCTTTTGCAGGCTGAAAGAGGACAGTTGTATACTCAGGCATTGGATCTGGAAGGCCAGGATATGACTCTTGAAAAACTAGACAGTCATTACCAAAAGCAAGGGCTTACTCGTCGCCGGGCAATTTTGTTATGTTATGCCAAAGACTCTGGTCTTTTAGCTGGTGCGTTGGTTATTAACCGAGGGTCTGTAGGTCTGCACTTTTCGCAAATTGAAAATGCTGCTGAATTTATTGGCAATAGCCTGTTGTCTCCTACAGAATTATCCGAAGCTCTGAGTATCCTTATTCAGGCCAGCAAAGAAGCCTATGCAGATTGTGAACTGGATGTAGTACCTCTTTTGATTAAATCTTCACAGGCGGAACAAATGTCAGTGCCTGGACTGGTATTTCAGAGACAATATAATCTGATGATTTGTAACCGGGCCAATTTTATAAACTGGATTACGTATCTGATGCAGGAGTACGAGAAATCTCTGAATTATTCTGTCAATCAGTCTGATACGATGAGTGTTGAAGCTGCATAAGCTTTTCAGCTGATACATCTGTTGATAAATCTAAAGTTACTTAGCCTTTAGTAAGAAGCACACATATTTTCTATATTTTACTATTAGTTATTCATGTCTGAACTTATTCAATCTCTTTCTACGAATTCTGCTACGAAACAGAATTCCACTGTAAACTCCTCTGAGGCTTATAGTCGTTCCCGTTATCTGATGGATGATCCTCGCGAAGCAAAACGCCTGGATGCTAAAGTAAATCCGGATGAGTTTATTTCTACTTTTCTGTCACCTGTATTGATAGAAGGTGCACAAACTATTGCAGATTTGGGTTGTGGGGCTGGTGCTATTATTTCTGCATTGGCAGCGAAATTTCCTGAAAAGCAGTTTCTAGGCGTAGATGTCAGTGCTGCCCGTTTGGAACAGGCACAGCTGAAATGCTTTACAGAAGAAGGAAATGCACTTACCAATATTTCTTTCCGTGAAGGATCTATTTATGAAATTCCACTGGAATCAGACTCGGTAGATGTGGTATATACCCGCTTTCTGCTTGAATACCTGAAAGAACCAGTTGCCGCTATTCGTGAACTGAAGCGGATCATTCGTCCAGGAGGTAAAGTAGTATTACAGGATCTGGATGGTCAGCTATTGTTCCAATATCCATTCAGTGTGCCTGAAATGGAACAGGTGTTTGATTACCTGAATAAGAAGACTGGCTTTGATCCGTACATTGGACGTAAACTGTTTGCTTATTCCCGTCAGGCTGGATTAGTGTTAGACAAAATGGATGTGCGGGCATATCACTTATTCCCTGGCAAGATTGATGATTATAATCGCTGGTTATGGGAAATGAAGTTTGATATTTTTATGCCACAGGCTGCTGAAGCTTTGGGTAGTGAAGAAGCTGCACAACAGCTAAAAGCCAAATACATGGCTTTCCTGGATGACCCGGATACCTTGTTGTATTCAAGTTTATTTACATTATATCTGACTAAATAAACATTTTCTTTCCCCCTTCTGGAGGCAATGCCAATAGAAGGGGAAATCTTCCCTTTTAATGTTTCTCTTGTATTTTCTGTAAGAGGCAATTGTGGCTCTAATGCCAAGATGCTGGTTTGAACACTCTTTCAATAATGCCAACGTAAGAGATGTCCGCTTTTTTCTCCCTTTTATCTTTTTGATATTCCTACAGAACACTCTTGTCGCCTGTCTTCCTGAAAGAATCAACCTTCTTTTGTATCCGTTCCCTTTTTGTCCTCCTGAAAGGACCTCGTGACAAGACCGGCGGCATTTCTGACTGGAGAATATATTTTCTCTCAAAAACCAAGCGCCATTCTATTTGTCACAAGTTTCTTTCAGAAGGACAGGGAGAGGAGCATGATTATTACAGTAGGACAGGAAGAGAGAGTCTTTCAACAGAACAAAAAATGAAAGATATTTCTGTGCCTGCTTCATTGCTAATCTGCCAATAATGAATTATTTATTCAAATGGACTAAATTCTAATAACTAGTTACTACAAAGCGTTTAACTACTCTATTAATTGTGGGAAATATAGAAATATATTTATATTGATTTGATTTTTATCATAACACAGTCACAACCTGAATGTTATTTATGAACTTAACACCTGATAAAAACAATGCTAAGTGGAGATGGTCACTCACAGCCACTTGTGTACTACTGTTGCTTACCTCTTTTCGGAATTTGGACAACCAATTGGTTGCCATCCTGAATGCAAATCTGGTTAGTGTACCAACACTTCTTGGCAACGAGCCTCAGGATGATCTAAAGAAAATGCAAGCTGTTTTTACCAGCCTGGATAGTAAGGTCATTGCAATTGGTGAACAGTCGCATGGGACAAGCGAATTTTTTGAAGTCCGGAAAAAGCTAATCAAACTATTCTCCTTAGACCCACAATTCGCAAAGATTGGCCTGGAGGCACCTATGGCAGAAGTCGAAGATTTGAATAGTTATTTGTTAGAGGATCGGGGAGATCTGAAAAGTATTCTGAAAAGTTTTAGACTTTATAACTATGAATGTGCTGAGTTTGTTGATCTGGTTAGTCAAGTCAAAGAAATAAATAAGAATAGAAAAAACAAGATTTCTTTCTTTGGATTCGATATCCAAAGTCCATTTAAATCTTTGGAGAAAATCAGAGAGTTTGCCAAAGAGGATGAATCTATTCCTGTCGAGTCGATCAGCAAATTATTATCCGATTATACTTTATTGAATAATCAGGTATATTCTCATAATTTTTCCAGAGAGGATTTTGACTCCTTAAAATATATCAGTCAACCTGTTCTTTCAGATGTATTTACCTCAACAAAAAATGGTTTATCTATTCGTGATTATCAAACTAATTATCGGCAATTTCTATTGTTGAATGATCCTTCTGTAACCAACTATGAAATGAGTATAATGTCAGAGCTAAGAGATTCTTTAATGGCCGTAAATGTGCTCAACCAGGTCACCAATAATTCGAAGATGATTATTCTGGCACACAATGCACATGTTCAGAAAACGACAAGTGTCTACTCAAAATCAATGGGATATTTTTTGAAACGGAACCTCAAAAATGACTACAAAGTCATCGGGCAAACCACTTCATCAGGTACTGTTACAGCTTTTAAGCCATCGATTGGAAAGATTTCAGCTGATAATCTTCTCACATCTCCAGATCAGACTTCATTTGAGTACTACTTTTCGCTTACCCGAAAGCCTGTTTTTCTAATACAAACTGCACGTATCGCTGGTTTGATAAAGCCGGGCGCAAGACCAAAGAAATACAGATTGCTGCCATTTGGTATACCCAATGACCAGTATGTTACAGGTGATGCTATTGAGGATTTTGATTATATCATTCATATTGAGAAAACATCTGGTAATAAAAGCTTTTACTTGAATTGACATAAACTGTTTTTAGTTATTTCCTTTCTGTAAACTGTGAATAGGATTGAATAAAGGGAAGAACAAACAGAACTGGGGTTATTATACCTGCCTGAGGTAGTATTATTCCCTATTTTTATGTATGAATAATCTATAAATCAGTCTACCTTTGCGTCCCTATACAATTCCTTTTATTGATTTTCTTTTTTATTTAAGGATATGAATTACAAAAACTTTAAGAGTGTCGAAAAATGCGTATTCGGCAATGGAAGCTTTAACCAGTTGCGTGAAATTATAGATGCAAAGAAACAGAGTGCAGATGACTATTTTGTGTTTGTAGTAGATGATGTATTTGAGAACAAAGCATTTGCACAACGCATTCCTGTACTCGAAGATCAGGACAAACTGATTTGGGTAAACGTAGACAAAGAACCTACCACAGAACAGGTAGATGCATTGACTGCTAAAATTCATGGATTTGGCAAATTACCTGCTGGTTTGATTGGTATTGGTGGTGGAAGTACAATGGATATTGTAAAAGCCGTATCTATGTTGTTGACCAATCCCGGACCTGCTACACAGTATCAGGGACTGAATCTGATTAAAAACAGAGGAATTTACAAAGTAGGTGTACCTACACTGGCAGGTACAGGTGCTGAGGTATCGATGACAGCTGTATTGACAGGTCCTGTAAAGAAGTTGGGTATCAAGTGTGATTATACCATTTTTGACCAGATCATCCTGGACCCGGAAGTAGTAGCAGATGCTCCTATTGATCAACGTTTTTATACAGGTATGGATTCCTATATCCACTGTGTAGAGTCACTGACAGGTACAAAAAACAATGCATTTAGTACTGCGTTTGGCGAGAAGGCGTTGACTTTGTGTCAGGAAGTATTTTTACGGGAAGATATTTCTCGTCTGGAAGCAGATGAAAAACTAATGATTGCTTCGTACATGGGGGGATTGAGCCTTACCTATTCTGAAGTAGGTGCTTGCCATGCTTTGTCTTACGGTCTATCGTTTGTATTTGGCTATCGTCATGGTATTGCGAATTGTATTGCTTTTGATGTACTGGACGAAGTATACGGTGATTACGTAAATGAATTCCGTCAGATGCTGGCTTTACACAAAGTAACGCTGCCTAAAAATCTGGCTGCTACCTGGACTGAGGAAGAGATTTCTAAAATGGCAGATGTAGCTATCGCATTAGAACACATGTGGATACATGCCTATGGTCCAGACTGGCGCAATGTATTAACTAAGGAGAAAATTATGAACTGGTATCGCATGATGTAAGCGATTCTTGTTGTTTTTTCAATAATATCATGGAGGAGCAAGAAAATGATTGTAGTTTCGCTACTATCGTTCTTGCTCCTTTTTTATTGACAACTAGCATTATGAAAGTAACCGTAGAGATTAGTCTATATCCATTACATGAGCAATATGAAAGCTCTGTGCTTGCTTTTATTGAGAAATTAAGAAGGCATCCTGAAGTGGTTGTTGAGACCAATGGTCTGAGTACACAAATCTTTGGGGAGTATGACTTTGTGATGAAAGAGCTTTTACCTTTACATATTCAGGAAGTCTTTAGAAAGGAAAAGGCCGTTGTTGTTCTAAAGATAGTACAGGGGCATCTTCGGTATGAAGAATAAGCTGCTGGTTTAGCTATGTTTCTGGATGAACTGTATAGAAAGCTGATTGAAAATATCAGGCTGGTCTACATTGACTACATGACCTGAGTTGGAAACTACTTTCAGTATGGCAGATCGGTGTTGTTTGACAATAGCCCGTACCGGAGCCAGAAACATATAGTCTTCTTCCCCCATCAGATAAAGCGTTGGAATGAAAATCTCTTTTTCATGAAAGTATCTGAGCAATGGATTGATTTCTCCTGTAAGGCGTGTCCAGCGGAGAAATTCTTTTCGTGCCAGGCGTTTAGCTTCCTCAATAAATAATAGCCGGGATTGCTTGTGTCGTTTTTTAGGCATAATAATCCAAGCCAGTAACTTATATAGCCACATATAAGGCATAATCCGCTTCAGCACATTGCCTGCATGCATGAGTACTTTTGATCGTATGGTAAGCCGTGTAATGGCTCCACCCAGAATCATTGACTTGATACGTTCAGGCTGTAACTCTCCGAGTGTTCGGATAATGACGCAGCCCAGAGATATTCCTATAAAGTGAGCTGCTTTGATGTGCCTATAGTCCAATACTTCCAATACATCCTTTGTAACATCTGTAAAGGTGTACGTTTTCCGAAGGTGTTCCTGCAGCAGGTTTTTGGATTTTCCATGTCCTCTCAGATCAATCAGTAATACATTAAAATGCTGACGGAATTCCCGTAGTTGTTTGAACCAGATAGAGGAACTTCCTCCCGCACCATGAATAAATACGACCCATTCAGCAGCGGCGTTTTTAATGAACTGTTTAGAGTAAAGCATAGAGGCTGGAATCAGATAGGAAAGATAGTGAATTAATATAAAAGAATAAAACAGAGAACTTGTTCTACCTATGATAGCTTCATTTACCTAAACTCTAAAAAAGAAAAGGCTCTGAATCTTCAGAGCCTTTTCTTTTGAAAGTATATATTTTTACAGGCTAGTTGAAGATATATCTTACACCAAATTGCATTTGCCAGCGGGAAGCTACTCCAAATGAATCCTGGAAAGTTTTGGTTAACCTAGTTTGGCTAGCAGCATTCAGATATGGATATGTAAACTCAGGTAGCCCTGTAGTTGTATTATATCTTGAATAGCTAAGCAGAGACGCCCGGTTTGCAGATTGGTATACACCCCAATTAGAATTGATCATATTTCCAAAGTTGAATATATCTAAGCTAAATTGTAGTGTGTTACGTTTTGTCCCTGTTTTGATAAAGAAGTCTTGTAACAAGCGAATATCCAATTGGCCTCTCCAAGGCAACATAGCACCATTACGTTCTGCGTATTGACCACGACGGCTGCTTAAGTATTTATCTTGTTTAATATAAGCATCTAAATCAGCCCATTGTTGTGCCGCAGTATAATCAGGTGCTGTAGCGCCAGAGGGTTTTGTTGTACTTGTACCTGTGATAACACCATTGCTGTTTCTAGTAAGATATAGATCACGTAATACAATTTCACTTTGATCACGAGGAATATATATCAAATCATTAGTTTGACTATCTCCATTCATATCCCCAGTATAGATGTATGAGAAATATCCACTAGGTCCTGCTTCATAAAATAGCGAAAGAGTTGTTTTCATAAACCCTGCATATTCTTTAGCATAAGAAGCCGATAACACAATTCTATGTTTTTGCAGATATTGTGTATTTGCTAATACGTTTGCATTAGGATCACCTGAGACATAACGATCACGCCATATAGACTGAGCAATAGAACCACCATCATTAACAGATTTTGCATCAGAGTAAGTATAAGCTGCACTAGCATAGAAATTCTTTGTGAAGCTTTTCTGTAATTGAGCAGTGATAAAGTAGCTATAGCCCTTGTTTGTGTTCTTCATCAAAATAGCATCTGTGATATTGCTGTTGATGCGATTAGTAGCGGGATAACTTACTGCTCCAGTTGTGGAATTAACAGTTCTGTTATAAAAGACAGGTCGCTTATCAGCACCTGTTCCATCTACACCAGCAGCTGTTGAGGTGGCATTAGGCAGGTTAATGTTCTGATGATAAACGGCATTCAGATCTTTCGTATAGGCTGCTTCCAATGTTCCTACAATGCCCCATGGCAGTTGTTGATCTATTGCCAAATTGCTACGCCAAACTTGCGGAAACTTAAAGCTTTTATCTGTAACAGCTAAGTTATAGGTAGAGCTGGCTGTTGCGTTTGTAGGTCTATTGGCATCAACATTAGGACTGAATTTATATTCAGGACGAAGAGATACATTGCCTTCTGAATCTTTAGTAGTAAAACCGCCACTAGAAGCTAATAAGTCTATACTGCCAAACAGAACGCCATTGTTACTAGCTTGATTAGAAATCCATACATAAGGCACACGTCCTGTAAAGATTCCTGTTCCCCCACGAACTTGTGTAGTACGATCACCTTTTACATCCCAGTTGAATCCAAAGCGAGGAGACCAAAGTAATTGTGTTTTTTGTACTTGATCTGTGAAGATCTTTTGCCCATCGCGGAAATTATAACCAGCCGCTTGTTCGTTACGTGCAATTGGTGAACTAATTGTTGGTATATCTGCACGCAACCCAAGAGTCATATTCAACCGTGAATTAATTTCATACTTGTCCTGTACATAGAAACCTAGCTGATGCGCTTTTATTTCTGCCAGTGGAAAAGCACCATTAGGCAACGTTGAATAACGGAATTGATAGCGAGCTGGCAGAACAGCGCCTGTAGGGTTATTCTCACTTACCAGATCTTCACGAGTTACTCCGTTTATGTTATCATAAAAATCCTGTAAAGAAGCAAACTGATATGTTCCGTAGTAATTTGGTGCAAAACCGTTTTCAAATTTATAGAATTCGTTATATGTTCCTACTGTCAATGTATTTTTACCTAGATAAATGTCAAAATTATCTGATATCTGAAACACATTTGTGTTTAGAACGTTGAATGCCGAAAAAGGCTCATATCCAAATGCTGTTAATTGGCTACCCGCTCCATTTCCAATATCTACACCTGGGAATATAATACTTGATGTTGGAGTTTCTCTAAAATCGCGAAATGCTGTATACCCAACCTGAAACTTGTTAGAAAACTTAGTACCAAAAGAACTATTCAATTCAGCAATCACAGAATTTAAGTTGTTGTTGATTCTGTAAAATGCTCCTAAGAATGGCAGACCTGTGTTTGAAGGGCTACGACTGGTGATAGCACCACTATTGCTAGGGTTTACATCACGATAAGATTTAAGATAATTATACTTAATACTAAACTTGTGCTGGTTAGTAATATTCCAATCAATTTTTGCAGTAGCTTTATCGCTGTTGGAAGCTAGCTGATAATTTTCATATGGACCTGCATTGTAACCAAATTTACTTTGTAAGAATGTACTTAGTTCATCTAGTTCTGCTGCTGTAACTGATGATACGTTGCTACCAGTTACACCTGGTCTAGTGGCTATAAAGTTCGGGGTAGGAGGGTCATCACGTCTCTCGCTTTCCATATTAACAAAAAAGAATAATTTGTTTTTGATGATTGGCCCACCCAAGCGGAAACCATAATTGTGTAGTTTGAAGTTTGCCAGCTTGTTTTCAGTACCTGAAACTTTCTTTCCAATGAATCCTTGGTTTCTTGTGAAATAGTAAACAGAACCAGAGAAATCATTTGTACCACTACGAGTAACAACATTCACACCTGCACCGGTGAAGCTACCTTCCCGCACATCATAAGGAGCTATACTTACGGCAATCTGATCTACTGCATCCAAACTGATAGGTTGTGCATTGGTTTGACCACCTACAGTACCTGACAAACCAAACGCATTGTTAAATAATGCACCATCAATAGTGATATTATTGTAACCACCATTTCTTCCTGCAAAGCTGCTATTTGCACCTGCTTGAGGTGTTAAACGCACATAATCGTTGAAGCTACGGTTTAAGGTAGGTAATGCCTGAATTGTTTCACGAGAGATATTAGTAGCAGCTCCTGTGCGGTCTGAATTCAATACAGGGTTGCGAGTGGATGAAACGACAATTTCAGACAGTTCTACTCCCTGATCAGACATTTTAGGACTAAAATTGAAATTCTGTCCAATAGATAGGTTAATACCTTCTACTTTCTGCTCTTTGTAACCTACAAAAGTTATTGTGATTGTGTAAGGACCGCCAATACGAACATTTGGAAAGTTATAACGACCATCAGGACGAGTAAGTGATGAATACTGTGTACCTGAAGGAGTATGCACAGCAATTACAGTAGCTCCAGGTAAGGCTTCTCCTTTAGCATCTGTAATGATACCGCTGATAGCTGCTGTAGTAACTCCCTGTGCTACAACTTCCTTTCCAGCTAATAAAGCTAAGAACAGGATGGAAAGCGTGAGTAATCTTTTAAGCATAATTAAGGTTTAAGATAAATGAAGAAATTGGATTTAGATGATGAGAAAAGGTGTGAAACAATTTGTCTTTGATAGTTGGATTTTACAGGTAAGAGTAGTGAAACCTTACACCCCTTTTACCTTGCAAAACTACTTCCTGCAATTATCTTTCGATAATGATTAATATTAATTAATTGTTAATTGAATTGTCTGGAATTTGTATTATTTTTATTAATACTTAGATAAAATGAATTTGAGAAATCCGTTGTCTTTAACCCTTGCCTAGTAAATTGAAGGGTATTTTTTATAAATTTGAGCTGGTTTTATATAAAAGAAGACTTTTTTAGAGGCAGAAAGACGTATAAGTATAATGTTTGTTCAAAAATATGCTTATTTTCTGAAACCAAAAAATTTAATTTTTTATATGTCAGCCTCAGTTTATACAAAAAATAATGAGGCAGTAAAGAGTAAAAACAGGATAGAAAAAATAGATATATGTTGTTGTATAACTAACATCCTGAATTTTACCTTCTATATCAAAAATAAGAAAAGAAATTTAACTATTTTTTGCTTACATAATCTCTATATTTATTTTTCATGCAATTAAACTACAAAGTATTGGGAGAAGGAAAACCTCTCATCATCATGCATGGCATTTTTGGGCTAATGGATAACTGGATGGGACTATCAAAGGTTCTTTCTCAAAACTATAAAGTCTACCTGCTGGATTTGCGCAACCATGGACGTTCACCTCATTCAGATGAATTTGATTATGAGGCCATGAGTCAGGATTTGCGTAAGTTTATGGAAGAACATTCTATCGAAAATCCTCATATCATCGGACATTCGATGGGAGGGAAAGTAGCTATGTATTTTGCTGGTCGTTTTCAGCCCGAATTATTTGATAAAATGGTGATAGTGGATATTGCTCCAAAATATTATCCTGTACACCATCGTTCTATACTCGACGCTTTGCAAAGTATTGATTTACAGAGTTTACAAAGTCGTACTCAGGCAGATGAGGTATTGGCGCGTTCTATACCAGAGATGGATGTACGACAATTTTTGCTGAAAAACCTATATAGAAAAGATGAAGGAGGTTTTGGCTGGCGTTTTAATCTGAATATATTGAATCAGGAGATAGAAAATGTAGGGGAAGGACTACCTGAACATTTTTATTCAGAACGACCGTTTTTATTTATTCGTGGTGGGCTTTCTCATTATATTAAGGACGGTGATATGGATTTGATCTTAAAACATTTTCCCAATGCGCGTTTGGAAACAGTAGCAGGGGCAGGACATTGGGTTCATGCAGAGAAACCTGAAGAATTGCTTACCCTGGTACAGGATTTTATACGTTAAGTTTCTATCTAACTAACGACACCTATGCGCAAAATACTGCCTGTTTTTTTTGCTATATGGCTTGCATGTAGCTTTTCTATTGCTCAAACTAAAGTAGTATTTCCACTGAAAATCAGTCCTAACAAAAGGCATCTGGTAGATCAGAATAACAATCCGTTTCTCTATGTTTCAGATTCCGGATGGCGGCTTTTTATGGGGTTGACTGAGACTGAAGCCAGAGAATATTTGCTAAAGCGAAAAGAGCAGGGTTTCAATACAATACATGTGATGCTGACCTCTATTCCAGGCGATAAAAACAAGCAGGGACAGGAACCCTTTGTGGATTACGATTTTGTAAAGCCCAATGAAGCCTATTTCAAACATGTAGATCGGATTGTCAGCATGGCAGACTCTCTGAATATGATGCTGGCAATTGCACCACTCTGGTATAGTTGCTGTAATGATGGATGGGCTACAAGTCCACAAAAGTATATGCAGAAGAATGGGAAAGAGAAGTCATATCTGTTGGGGCAGTTTGTAGGTAATCGCTATAAAAAGTTTAACAATATACTCTGGATCATTGGTGGAGATAATGATCCGTATGATAATCTGGAGGAAGTGCGACAAATGGCACGTGGCCTGAAACAGGCCGACCCTCAACATTTGATTACATACCATGCGGCAGCCTCCCATTCCAGCACTGATGTATGGCCTGCCAACGAAAGCTGGCTGGACATATGTATGACATATACCTATTTCAGAGGATTTACCAAGGCATGGAACAAAGTACAGCCTGATGTATATGAGGTAGGGTACAACGAGTACAGAAAGAGTCCGGTACGGCCTTTTGTACTGGGTGAGTCTACCTATGAAGGAGAACATGGCGCAATGGGATCGGATCTGCAAGTTCGTAAACAGGCATACTGGGCTATGTTATCAGGTGCTGGTGGGCATTCCTACGGTTCTCCATTCTGGAAGGTAGATGCCAGCTGGAAATCGTATCTGGATTTGCCGGGAGCTAAGTCATTAAAACATCTGACAGAGTTATTTCAGACATTTGACTGGACAGCTCTGGAACCTGATATTGCTGGAGCACTGATTGCCAAAGGCAATGAAAAATACGCCACCAATGATTTTGCTACTGCGGCTATTACCAGAGACCATAAAGTAGCTGTTATTTATGTGCCTTCTGCACGGGGAATCACAGTAAATACGGGTATGCTGGATGGCCGCTTACTGATTCCAAGCTGGTATAACCCACGTACAGGAGAAAAACGAGGTTCTGACCCATATCCTATTGGCTACAAAATGTTGTTCGAATCTCCTGATAAAAATGACTGGGTGTTGGTGCTGAGGGTAGATGAGAATGTTAAAAAGAAATAAATTCCAGACTACAAAGGCCAGAGAAATCTGGCCTTTGGGTTTGTTTATTGTCCAAACTTACGAATCAGATATAACACCAGTGAAAATAGTATGCTTAACAGAATGCTGGTTGCTAGCGGAAAGTAGAATGTAAAGTTTTCTTTCTTTACCAAAATGTCTCCTGGCAGCTTCCCCAGAAAAGGCAAACGAGGGCCATAGGTAATTCCTATACCTACTATGACCAGAATAATGCCGAGAATAATAAGTGTCCTGCCCATATTTTTACAACAATAATCTACTTGAGAAATGCCTATCTAAAAGGCTGTTGAACGATGTATTTCGAATTTTAAGTCTTTGTGCTATCGTACTATCCAAATAAATCCGAACTTCGCCCTCCAGAATAAATCTTCATTGTTTTGAACAAAGGTAAACTATATTTGATTCCGACGGTACTGGCTCCAGATACGTCTACTCGTGTGTTATCTCCGCAAATTAAAGAGGTTATCACACAACTGGATTATTTCTTTGCAGAAGAATTGCGGACAGCCCGTCGATTTATAAGCGAACTGCAAACTGGACGTCGTATTGAGTCTATGATATTTTATGAACTCAATAAGAATACGCCTGAACCGGAGACTACCCAACAGTTAAAAATTGTACTGGAAGGAAAGGATGCTGGTATCTTATCGGAGGCGGGGTGCCCTGGAGTAGCTGACCCTGGTAATGTGGCAGTTCGATGGGCGCATCAGCAGGGTGTTCAGGTTGTACCGCTGATTGGTCCGTCATCTATACTGTTAGCATTAATGGCATCCGGTATGAATGGGCAGTCGTTTGTGTTTCATGGCTATTTGCCCATAGATCAGGTACAACGTGTTAAGTCATTAAAAAACATTGAGAAAGAGGCTATCCAGAAAAGACAGACGCAGATTTTTATGGAAACTCCCTATCGCAACAATTCTTTGCTGAAAGATATTTTGCAAAACTGTCAACCACAGACATTGCTTTGCATTGCTACTCAGGTAACTGCTCCTGACGAGATGATTGTCACCAAAACTATCAAACAGTGGAACGCCGGTAAACCCGATCTGCATAAAAAGCCAACAATTTTTTTGTTGTATGCATAAACACTCTTTTAACTCTATTTCTAAATACTTATTCCAAACCTACCAGAATCTACTAGTATGCTTCATATTCAAACTTTTACTTTCAATCCTCTTGCCGAAAATACCTATGTTCTTTATGATGATACGCTGGAGTGTGTAATTATTGATCCAGGTTGTTATGAACGGGATGAGCAGGAAACATTGGCAGCATTTATTGAAGAGAAAGGATTGAAAGTAATAAAGTTATTGAATACACATGGCCATTTTGATCACGTGTTTGGCAATGCCTATGTGAAGCGAACATTTGGTGTTTCTTTATTTATTCATCCATTGGACGAAGCTACTTTACGATCCGTCATAACCTATGCTTCTATCTATGGATTTGTGCGGTATGAGCCTGCTGAGCCGGATGGTTTTCTGGAAGAAGGAGACGTTGTATCTTTTGGAAGTACACAACTCAAAGTGCTTTTTCTACCCGGACATGCTCCTGGTCATATTGGTTTTTATTCTGAGAAAGACGGTGTTCTAATTGGAGGAGATGTATTGTTCAAGCATAGTATTGGACGTACTGATTTACCAGGAGGAGACCATCAGACATTGCTGAGAAGCATTCGGGAAAAAGTATTTCCATTGGGAGATACAGTAAAGGTTTATCCTGGTCACGGCCCAATGACTACAGTAGGAGAGGAGAAGCGGGCAAATCCATATCTTCACTAAAATACATTCTTGTATGAAAGTATTTAACTATCTGAAATCTCTTTTATCTAAACCCATAAGTTTTACCAGCAATCCAGTTGTTTCTAAAGGGCATTTTAAAGAATATTTTGATGAAAACTGGGTACAAATAAAAGAAATGGAAATGGCTATCTATTATCAGGAAGGTTTTCGTGATAATAGCGGAAAGATAACAGGCGATTTAAAGACATATTATCGTGATGGTACTTTAAAAGAACTGAAGCCCCATGTAAATGGAAAGCCGGAAGGGGTTACTGTTTCTTATTATGAAAATGGTATTCTTGAGAGTCAGGTAGAGTGGTTGAGTGGTTATCCAGTAGGAAAAGGGTGCTACTGGTATAGCAATGGTCAACTACAGAAAGAAACAGAATGGGCTGCACCAAGGGTAAAAGGAGTATTGATAAATTATTGGGATGTGTATGGTAGCCAAACCGTAACAGATGGAAATGGAGAAGTAATTGTGTATAAAGACAAAGAAGAAACTCAGTTACTTTATAAAGAACTATATAAGAATGGTCTACTTATAAAGGGCGTGCGATATGAAGAAGATGGACAAAAGAATGTATATGAAAGTACATTTGACTCTGGAGAAATCATGCCTGAGTTTCCCGGTGGTATAGCAGAGTTTGGAAAATTTATCAGTACAAATATTATTTATCCGGATCAGGCTCGCGCAAACCACATTTCAGGAAAAGTCTTTGTTGGGTTTGTAGTAGGAGCAGATGGGTTTGTCTCTGATATAACTATTACAAAAGGACTGGGCTATGGTTGTGACGAAGAAGTGATTCGTATGCTAAAACTGATGCCTCGCTGGCTTCCTGGTATTCAGAGTGGACGTGCTGTACCTGTCAAATACTCTTTGCCAATAACTTTTTCATTAAAATAAAGCATCACTAACAAATTAGTGATGCTTGGGAGATTTTCTAGCTACAACTTGTAAGCCTGGTGAGAGTTTGACACCTACATCCCGAATCACGATTTGGTTGTTATTGAGATTCCAGGTTAATAATTTCTTTTCTTTAATAACAGGTTCTCCAAAACGAACGGTAAAATAATTCGCTAGTTCTTTCATCAGAGAATCGGATTCCTCATATGTATCTATTGTCAGACTATCCGTCACACGTGTCTTTGGATTGAAGAAATAACGGATATCCAGTGCATTGGTGTCTGTATTGACTGTATTTCCCAACAGGTATCCTTTATAATCTGTACTGTCTTCTTCCAGTACTGCAGTTTCCTGATGCATTACAGAGTCCAGTGGTTGACCTGGTGTAAATCCACGTATAAGGCCGGATTCTGTATTAACTACCTGTTGAAGTCGGGGACTAAAGCGGCTGAGCAATGTTGGCTCAACAGGTGCAGAAACTGTGTCGGAAGATGAAGTTGTTTCGGTTGTGCTGCTATCACAAGCCATGCAAAGCCATAGGAATGCCAATGCAATTACTAAATACTTCATTGTCTTTTGTTTGCTTTAGAGTAGTAAAATTTAACAATAAGGTGGCTGGTTTGTTTGGGTATGATGCCAATTTAAAGAATCATGCCTGAATTATTTGATTATAAGTTCAAATCTAACAGATATTCGTTGATTTGCTCTGAAGATTTTGTTTTATTCTTGATAAATAGCAAAGGGATTCCTGTTCTCACTAACCTGAGCAGGAATCCCTTTGCTGTACTCTGGTATGTTAGGCCATTTGATGCATCTCTTCCCGTAATGCTTTAATTTCAGGGCTGAGAATATACTCATCAAAGGTCATTGATTTGTCAATAACGCCAGATGGGGTCAGTTCAATGATACGATTGGCAACCGTTTGTAAAAACTCATGGTCATGTGAAGCCACCAGAACGCCACCTTTGTAATCTTTAAGTCCATTGTTGAAGGCTGTGATAGATTCCAGATCCAGGTGGTTCGTTGGTTCATCCAATAATAGGAAGTTCGGATTTTGTAACATCATACGAGATATCATACAACGCACTTTCTCCCCTCCGGATAATACCGTACATTTTTTCAGCGTTTCTTCGCCTGTAAAAAGCATCCGACCCAGAAAACCCCGAATAAAGGTTTCGTCTTTTTCTACTGAGTACTGACGCAACCAGTCAATCAGATTCAGGTCTACATTAAAGTAATCAGAGTTGTCGTTAGGCAGATAAGATCTGTTTATGGTAACTCCCCACTTAAACTCCCCACTATCTGGTTTAATCTCCTCATTCAGTATACGGAAAAACGCACTGATTGTTAAACCATCTTTGGCAAGAATAGCTACTTTATCACCTTTATTTAACCGGAATGTTATATTTCCAAATAAAGGTGTTCCATCCAAAGAATAAGACAGGTTCTCTACATTCAGAATCTGATCGCCTACTTCCCGTTCCTGTTTAAACAAAATAGCAGGATACTTACGGGTAGAAGGTTGAATTTCGTCAATGGTCAGTTTTTCAAGCAATTTTTTACGGCTGGTAGCCTGACGTGATTTAGCCACGTTTGCAGAGAACCGACGGATGAATTCCTGTAACTCCTGGCGTTTTTCTTCCATCTTCTTGTTTTGGTCGGATCGTTGGCGGGCTGCTAACTGGCTGGACTCATACCAGAAAGTATAGTTACCTGTAAACAACTGAATTTTACCAAAATCAATATCTACCACATGTGTACAGACTGTATCCAGAAAGTGGCGGTCATGAGATACTACCAGAACGGTGTTTTTAAAATCTGCCAGGAAGTCTTCCAGCCACATGATGGTTTCCACATCCAGGTCGTTGGTAGGTTCGTCAAGCAGTAATATATCCGGATTACCAAATAAAGCCTGAGCCAGCAACACACGTACTTTCTCTGTGTTGGATAGTTCATTCATCAGTTTAACATGCAGGTCTTCTGAAATTCCAAGGTTACTGAGTAGCGTTGCTGCATCACTTTCCGCTTCCCATCCATTCATTTCCGCAAACTTTCCTTCCAGTTCAGCTGCTTTTTCTCCATCTGCATCTGAGAAATCTGGTTTCATATAGATCGCATCCTTTTCAAGCATGATATCATACAACTTCCGGTTTCCCATAATTACTGTCTGTAAAACAGGATATTCATCAAACTCAAAGTGGTTCTGCTTTAACACAGACATCCGTTCTCCTGGTGTGATACTTACAGAACCTGTCGTAGGATCTACTTCACCTGAGATTATTTTTAAAAAAGTAGATTTTCCGGCTCCATTTGCTCCGATTACACCATAACAATTGCCGGGTGTAAATTTTAGATTGACATCTTCGTATAAAACCCGCTTTCCGAATCGCAGCGAAAGATTAGAGACTGTTAACATGGATTTTTTGTAGGTATGATGTGTAAGGGTGCAAAGTTACCAAAAAAGCCCGTAGGAACTTACAGGAAGTAACAGAATTCCACTCTAAAAATAAAAATAAGAGCAGACAAAGCTTTCCTGTGGTACTTTGATAGGAAAAGGTTGCCTGCTCAACCTTTAATTAGATAACTAGTAAGTAATCCTTGTATGATCGAAATTTATTTTCTCCATCGAAACGAATGAGCATCTATTGCAAGTTGGGTTGCCAAAATTCCGTTCAGATGATCATATTCATGCTGGAGTAGTTCAGACAGGCTATCTGTTAAGGATAGGCTTTGCAGTTGCCAATGTTCATCCCGATATTCTATCGTACAACTTTTATGTCTTTGTAGCTTTACCAGCAGATTAGGGAAACACATACAATCATCCCATAGTTCTATCATTTCAGCACTTAAATTTGTTAGAACCGGATTGATGAAAACAACAGGCTTGTCAATATACATGTATATAAGGCGTTTCATAACTCCAATCTGTGGAGCTGCAATGGCTCTGAAGGCGCCATAATGAGCAAAACGGGCTTTAAATTCAAACAAGATGTCGTGCAAATCCTGAATGACAGGTGTTAAGCCCGCTAATTCTTCCTGAGCTACCAGAGTAGAAACTTCATGTAAACGGGGATCTCCCAATAACAAAACCTGATCTGATTTCATCGTATACTTTTACTTTTTATAACCAAAATTAACAGGTGCTTTCATTTCGCCTGTATCATACATGTTTAGATAAAGTATTACAGATTTGTTTAACCCTTCATACCGAACCTCATATTTATCTAAAAGACCTGTATTATTGATAATGCCATTGGGGGTTTTAAATGCACAACAACTTCCCAAACGTACATAGGTCACAGTTTCACCATTGGGACCTGTAAGTGCATTCAGGTATCGTCTTTCTCCTGCAGCTCCACCACCTGTTTGTATTGGATTCTTTTCTGTATACCCATACGAAGAATCTTCTGATACAGCTGTTAAACTGATTGTTGAGCTGTCAAGCAATACAGGGGGAGTATGAGTAGAAGAAACAGAACTTGTTCTACAACCAAAGAAAATGAATGAGCTAAAGACTAATGGTATTAGTAAACGCATCGTGGAAGTAATTAAGGTTTAAGATATTTCTTCCATAGATGCACCAAAGAGACAGAATCCATAAAAAAGCCATCTCTAAAAGATGGCTTGTCAATATATCAGGCTGTTTCCAGTAACTCTTTGGCATTTTTGATCGCACTTTCTGATGGGTTTTCACCTCCAATCATTTTGGCAATTTCATTGATTCGTTCCTGTTCGCTCAATTTCTTAATCTTACTAACAGTCTTTTCTGCAGAGTTATCTTTATATACAAAGTAGTGTACATTTCCTTTGGCTGCAATTTGATGAAGGTGGCTGATGGCCAGTACCTGGTGTTTTGCCTGAGCCATACGTTTAATCATACGTCCCACTTTGATAGCTACCTCTCCTGATATACCTGTATCAATCTCATCAAAGATGATGGTTGGAAGAGATGTTTTATCTGCCAGAAGATATTTAACACACAACATCAACCGGGAAAACTCACCACCTGAGGCAACACTTTTCAATTCCTGGGGCTTCATGCCTTTGTTTGCTGAAAAACGAAGGTTTACACTATCAATGCCATTGGCTATTGGTTTTACAACATCATGCTGAATAGATACAGTTGCATTAGGCATACCTACATCTTTTAACAGTTCCATCAGTTCTTTTTCGATGCTGGAAATTACCTTGGTACGAGTAGCAGATAACTTCTGAGCAATCTTCATGAGCGCTTCAAAGCTTTTATCCATCTGCTTTTTGGCCTCAGCTATTGCATCATCAAAATTGAGTACTTTCCCAACTTTGGCTTCGAGTACTTCCTGTATGCTAAGCAGTTCCTGTATACTCTCAACATTGTGCTTCTTCTGCAGGCGATAAATCATGGAGAGCCTTTCCTGAATCTGATTGATTCGTTCGGGATCAAACTCAATATTTACTTCTTCTGTTTCCAGTTCTGAAGCTACATCGCGCAATTCAATCAGACAACTCTCTACACGTTCTTTCAATCCCGTATATTTACTGGAGAGGTTACTGAGTTGGCCTAAAATGGCTCCTATCTGACGTAGATTGGTATTTACTGCATATTCAGAATTAGTAATTATCTCAATAGCAGTATTCAACTTAGTTTTTATTTCTTCCGCGTTCTCCAGCATTTTCAACTGATCTTCCAACATTTCCTGTTCCTCATTTGCTGTCAGATCTGCTTCTGCCAGTTCATCCAGAAGGAACTTATTGTAATCCAGTTCTTTTCTGAGTGTATCTGCATTGGCTACCAGATCTTCATAGCTATGCTCGTGTTTTTTGTAGAGTCGGTAGGCTTGTCGGTAATCATTCTGAATGGTCTGGTTTTGTGCATACGTATCAATGATATACAACTGATATTCATTGGAGCCTAATTGAAGCGTATCGTGCTGGGAGTGAACATCTACCAACAGATTGCCGATTTTTCGCAGAGTTTCAAGAGTAACAGGCGTGTCGTTGACAAATGCTCGGGATTTGCCGCTGGGACTGATTTCTCTGCGTATAATATTGGTAGCATCATAATCCAGTTCCTCTTCTTCAAAGATATGTATCAGACTGTCGTGATCAGGAACGTCAAAGGTGCCTTCTATTACACATTTTTCTCCCTCGTCATAGAGTACACGTGTGTCAGCACGATTGCCTAATAGCAAGCCAATAGCCCCTAGCATAATGGATTTTCCGGCACCTGTCTCACCTGTAATGATGCTTAGTTCAGGGTCGGGTTGCATTTCGAATTCCCGAATTAATGCATAGTTTTTTATAAAGAGATTTGTCAGCATTTCTGAAATAGAATATCTAAATAAAAGCCAATAGCTGTTTGTTTTTAACCTACTAAAATACACATTTTATCACAATGCTGCAATGTAATGGCTTTTTGTATCTTTGTAAACATCCGGACTATTACTTTTGGTTTAAGTTTATGATCTACCTACCCAATTTTCGCAAAGGTGCTCTGTATTAGGTTTTCACCTAATCAGATGCTTTATGAAAATAAACAAAAAGTTTAAAGATGCCTTTGGCTGTGATGAAACAGGATTTATTGCCTTACCCATTAAATTTTCTAATGTTCGTATTTCCAGAATAGAAAATTGTGATAATATGGGTGGTTGTTCATTCTGCTTTCCGCATGGATTCGAAGCAACTAATGCCAAAGTATCAAAGTATCAGCGCAACTGGAAGAAATTTCGGCGAACGCAATGGAAGCGAGAGTAAAGTATCCACCGATTGGCTCTGCCAATCGGTATTTTATCAAAGTTCATATAGTTCCAGTGGCAAATCATCCGGATCTGAAAAAAAGGTAAAACGTTTTCCTGTTAATTCATCTGTACGAATAGGCTCTGTGATCACTCCATACTGAGTGAGTCTTCCGATGCTTCCTTCCAGATCTGTTACAGCAAAAGCCAGGTGGCGTAATCCTCTTGCTTCGGGACGGGAAACCCGTACAGGCGGATTGGGAAAAGAGAATAGTTCGATCTGATAATGGTTCCCAACAGCCAGATCAAGTTTCCAGGAATCGCGTTCCATACGATAAGTTTCCTGTACAATTGTTAGACCCAGAACCTCTGTGTAAAATTTTTTAGATTTCTGATAATCAGAACAGATAATAGCAACGTGATGGAGAGAGTGGAGCATATGAGCTATATAAATAAAATCAGATTGTACACTACCATTGAGTAGTTGCATCAACGATTACTTCTGCTATATCCTTTATATATAAAAGGTGTTTTTTCAGACGCATATCCTGAAATTTCAGATTCTCGGGAGTTATTTCCAGTATATGGCCATGAAAAGTACTTTGATTGTGAAGAGTTACATTGGCTTCTTTACCTGTCAGTAAAGCAGACTGATGTATAAGATCCTGTTGAAATATACGTTTTTGTCGTTTTCCCATGCTCGTCTGAAGATTATCTGGTTAGCTTTCGGTATCTGTCAGCCTTGGTCGGATCCAGTTCTACCAGAAGGTTATATGCTTTTACTTTATCTTGAGGATTCCCTTCTGAGAATATATTGATCAACTCATTGGATTTTGTATCAAAGAATGTATTTGTCCAGATGGAGTTGGGACGAATCTGATTGATTTGTTTTACATTGTTTAGAAATGTTAGTATCTGACTTCGGGCCTGATCTCCATTCGCTGCATAGTTATCAATGGCTACACGATAATAAGTATATAATCCTTCCCGAAACGACTGCATTTGTGGGCTGTTCAGATTTTCTCCCAGCCAGTAGCGGCTTCGGGTATCACTGTTTGGTTTCCATGAATCATCATTACTTTCCTGACTGGCAAGTGTAGAAATTGCAGCTGCTTTTTGCAAGTAAGCGGTTCCGCCTACCTTGCTAAAGGTATCATAATCCAGACCAATGATAATATTGGCATAAAAAGACAACATGGATACCAGATTGGAGGTGAAGGCCGCCTCATTGTAATTCATTTGTTCGCCCGGATTGTAGGTGAATCGGAATGCTCTGTCCACAAAACTCATTACAACAGATTCATAATCTGTTCCATAAACAGGGCGAGAAGACTGAATAATTGCTTGGGCTTCGTATTGGCCCACACCTGGTATTGCTGTAATGGTAATAACAATATTACAGTTTATCTTTTCTGAATCTTTGAAATTGTCATTGGTCCAGCGGGTATTATTCATAAACTGAGTCATTGCCCGCTGCATTTCTGTAAAGATCTGCGTATCATTAATGGTACCAACATTAGATGCTATCTGGTTACTGCTTGCATTTATCTTTACATTGCAGCGTAATTCCTGGGCTACTACCTGAAGGTGATTTACTATTATGAACCCTAATACCAGGAAGTATGTATAAATAAATTTTCTCATTTTAATCATGCGATAAGAAGTTATGAAGTCTGAGCAGCTTTTTCAACAAGCAGATCTATAATCAGGTTGGTAATATCTTCTGCTGCTGCTGTTTTGGACTTCAGATCAAAGCGTTGAAGATTTCCATCTTTCTGAATAACGCTGATTTTGTTTGTATCGTGTCCAAACCCCGCACCTTTATCATTCAGACTATTTAGTACAATCATATCCAGGTTTTTCTTTCTTAGTTTTTCCTGTGCATTACTTTCTTCGTTTTCCGTTTCCAGAGCAAAGCCTACCATAATCTGTCCAGGCTGTTTTTGTTGCCCCAGAGTAGCCGCAATATCTACATTCTTAACTAAATTGAGTGTAAAGCTATCTTCCTTCTTCTTTATTTTCTGATCTGCAATTTCTGCCGGACGATAGTCTGCTACAGCTGCCGCTAACACAGTGATATCTGACTGAGGGAATATCCTGGCTGATGCCTCAAACATTTGTTGTGCACTAAGTACTCTGGTAATATGAATGTTGGAATTTGTCAATTGTAGGTGAGTTGGACCTGTTACCAGCTCAACCTGTGCACCATGTGCTGCCATCCGTTCCGCTATGGCAAAACCCATTTTTCCCGTCGAGTGATTTCCAATAAATCGCACCGGATCAAGTGGCTCATAGGTTGGACCTGCTGTAATAAGCACTTTCTTTCCTGCAAGAGATTTCTTATTAGAAATCTCAGACTGTGAAAAATATTTTTCCAGAAAAGAAACAATATGTTCAGGTTCTGCCAAACGACCTTCTCCTACCAATCCGCTAGCGAGCTCTCCATTTTCTGCTGGAATGATTTGATTACCAAATGAGGTTAGTTTCTGTAAGTTAGCTTGGGTTGCAGGATGTTTATACATATCCAGATCCATAGCTGGGGCAAAAAATACAGGACATCTAGCTGAGAAATATGTAGCAGTAAGCAGGTTGTCACAAAATCCATTAGCGCATTTGGCTATGCTATTGGCTGAGGCTGGAGCTATTATCATGGAATCTGCCCAGAGACCCAGTTCTACATGATTGTTCCATTCACCACTTTCATTCCTGACAAATTTATTCAGAACCGGATTTTTGGAGAGAGTGCTTAGTGTAAGTGGCGTAATAAACTCGGTTGCAGCATCTGTCATAATGATTCTGACTTCTGCATGGGATTTCACAAGCAATCGGGTCAGGAGAGCCGCTTTATAGGCTGAAATGCTTCCTGTAATACCTAAAATTATTTTTTTACCTGCAAGCATAGCATTTGTATTAGGCTCTCAAGCTAAAACAAAAGGTTGAGAAATTGAAAAGTATGCTTATAACTTTTCAGTCTCTCAACCTTTTAGCAATGTAATCTTATATCGTATTACTCTTGAGTCTTATCTCCTTCTTCATCACGAAAACGACGGAATAGCTTTCCTGCAAGAAACTCATCTATCGCTACAGAAGCAGGCTTTGGCAGACGCTCATAATAACGGGAAATTTCGATCTGCTCACGGTTTTCGAAAACTTCTTCCAGATTGTCAACTGTTGAAGCAAATTCTGCCAGCTTGTTATTTAACTCTTCTTTGTTGCGCATCGCAAGTTCACGAGCACGTCGTGCTATTACAGACACTGATTCGTATACATTTCCGGTTGGTTCTGCCAACTTATCGTTATCACGAGTTAAGATAGATGCTGAAACATTGGGCTTTATCATATCTAAATAGAATTAAATGACGAAAATACTTATTGTTCTTGAGCCTTTTGAGTCTGGAGATTTTTATTGGCTTCTCCTACTGTATTCAGGCTTTTTTCATAGTAAGTTTCTGCACGACGCAAAAACTTGCTTTGAGGATATCTGTCCAGAAAACTTTCATAAGATGAAATCGCTTCCTGATAACGTTCTACTTGTTTACTTTGAATACTTTGTTCTGCCAGAAGGTAAGCACTTTCTACTTTGCGAAAAGCTACTTCTTCATTATAGTCAGAATCGGGATAACCACGCTGAAAGTTATTAAATGCAACCAAGGCTGCTTTATGATTACCTGTTCTGGAGTACAACAATGCAGCTTCAAATGCTTTCTTTTCAAGTTTAACACGAAGTTCATTAATCAGGTTCGTGCTTTCCTCTACATATTTGCTATTGGGATATGTATTAATAAAATTCTGAAGTGCTCCAATAGCTTCAATTGTATTGGTTTGGTCTAAAGTATAGATAGGTGAGTCTGCATAAAGAGAAACTGCACTCATATACATCGCTTCTTCAGCAAACTGGCTACGTGCATAAGTTTCATAAAATTTCTGAAACTGATACTTGCTCAGAACATAGTCTCCCAGATAATATTTGCAGTAAGCATGATAAAATGTGCCTTTTTCTGCTTCTGGCGCTCCCTGAATCAGTGGCAATACTTCTTCAAATAAAATATCGGCGCGGTAATATCTTTTCTGATCGTAATATTCAAATGCTGCTTTTACTTTTTTTGGCAGGTCATTGCTTTTACGTAATCTTTCGAACTCACTGCATCCGGTAGTAAATAGAGAAAGCAGGATAATTGCTAAGATAATCCAATTTTTTTGCATAAGAGCGCAAATATAACGGTTGTGGGGCTAATTTACAATGTTTTGATGCTTAATCTTCTCATTGTAAAGCGTTTCATTTGTTTAAGGTTCTGAATATTCTTGTTCTCAGGATATAGTAACGCACAAACTGTAAGAAAACGTATTTTTCTGCACATAGCGAAATACCAAGAAGAGAGAGCTGGTAGAAATAATATATAGGATATAGATAGTTGAAGATGAGAGTAAAATAACAAATGTGTAGGCTATAGTTATCTAAGATGAATGTCGGATAATAAGCTTTCGGGTAAAAATACTTTTACCATCAACTGATAATGTATAGAAGTAGATACCAGGCGCAAATTCAGAAGTATCTAACTGCATTTTATGGCCATCCCGTGTTAGTTTATATTCTCCGATGCTACTGCCCAAAACATTGCTGATTAATATTTTTGCTTCCTTTAATTCTCCAGTGATATCATATTCCAATGCTGCTGTCGTGGTTGCTGGATTGGGATATATACCAGAAATGGTGATTTTATCATTAGAGAATGCTGGTATGCCTCCCTGAAATGTTGTATGCGTATATTTTACAGAAGGTGAATCAATCCGAATTTCTGTTGGCGTCACTGCCCAAACCCCCACTGAACAGGTTAAAAAATATGAGGATAAAAAAATAAGTAAAAGTTGTCTCATGTTATAGTAGCAGGTTGAATGTTTCTATCTAATGAAATAAAAGTATAGGTATTAATATCAGAAATTAATTTTAGGTAAATATAATAATAAAAAAGGCTATCCGTTACTACTTTTGGACAAACTGTTTTATTGTTTGTCTTAGTGGTTGTTTTTCCGCGACAAACTGTTGGTGGTCTTAACTTACTTTGCTTGTTGTTTTATTTGTGCTTTTGTCCTTCTCTATTGTCTTCTTAGGCTTTACAGGTTCCTTCTTGTTGTTTTTTTTAGATACAGGCAACGGCAACTCTTCCCGCACCAATACATCTTTTCTGGCAGGTTTCTCTTTTTCCCTCCATTTAAATCCTCTTAATCGTGTGTCTGGTTCAACTATCTCATGCGGAGGGATAAATACTGCATCTGGTTTATTTAAGAATGCAACCCGTTTCACTTTTCCATCTGTAAGATTGATAATCATGTTGCTGCATTCTACCTTATTTACACCTCGTATATTGGTATTTTGATCGTTGAGCACCCAGGTTACATTTTCTCCATTGCCATTGACTGTAACTCTGTATAGCTGACTGGTCGTATCAAAATAAGCAACCATCTGGCGTCCTTTCACCTGATTATAGTTTTTCAATGTATCCAGCGAAATAACAAACGAATTTGTCTTGAGATACATCTTATCAATGGCATTGTTTACAAGCTGAATCCGCATCGTATCTGCCATCAATTGACTTTTATCGTTCCATAACACAGGATCATGATAAAACTGAATAGTTGAGTCTGTTTGATTATATACCAGAGAATCGCACTTACCCTGCAGATCTTTTTTGAAGATGCGTACATTAAAATAGGCAAATATCTTTTTGGAATTAGAAGCTTTGTCTTCTATAGATACCAGTGTATCTCCGGTAATATATAGAGTATCTTTCTTCATTAGCTTCTTCATTAATGCCTTTCCATATACTTTGGAGATTCCTGCTTGTCCAAAATAACGGGCTGTATCTCCCTCTACTATGACACTGTCTTTTTTTGCAAACAAAATAACATTTCCTGTCGCTACACCCAATTGATTCAGCTTGTCATAATTGAGTCGATCTCCTGTTAGGATATAGGTATCATAGTCAATAGAACTGCGGGAACGAAAAACAGATTGGCCGGATACCGTATTATATTCTCCATCTGTAGAAACCAGTGTTCCATCTTTGCCTTCAATATGAGTTAAAGTAGTAAAGTAGGCTACTTTGGTATGGCTGTCGTAGATAACTCTGTCAGAGGTTAGCTTATATTTTGGGTTAGTCATTACAACATCTTTCTCAAAAGTAAACACTTTAGTTTGTGTATTGTAATAACCTTGCTTGCTAACTATGGTATTATCGTCCTCGACAATTGTACCGTTGTCCGGATAATATGCCTGATTGCTTCGCATATCATAGTCTAGTTGTTCGGTAGTCAGTGTTTTTTTACCATCATTCATGACTACATTCTCCCGCATTTTAGCAAACTTGGTCTGACCATCATAGGTACCATTATTACCTGTGATGACGATGGAATCATTTTGTACTATACGAACATGTCCGTATGCTTCTACAAAATTTTTGTAATTGTATAAGTAAGCCGAATCACAATTGATTGTAGTAGTGCCTTGACGTAACCGTACATTACCAATCAAACGGCGTGTTTCCTGTCCATTTTTTACTGCTCCAATCAGACTATCTGCAAATTCAAGTGTGATTTTTTCTTTCTGCTGTGCCAGAACAGGAACAGTCAAAAAGAATAAGAGTAAATAGCTTAAATATCCAAATAATTTTTGCATGAAAGTATACGATGAAGATTTGACTGCTGTGAATTAATTACCCTGTACGTAAAAATGTGACACACACTTTATTTACTTTTCTTTCTGACAGCTTTATGTAAGGATCAGGAAAGGTTAAAGACATTGGTAATTAATCTTATCTGCTATCAAAAATCTAACCAAAATTTTTCACAGTTTTGTATCCGATTTATGCGGACGTAAATTTCACATTTGTTCTCATGCTAAAAAAATTTTTAACATACATTAACGAAAAAACATTATTCCAGCCTGATGAAAAAGTGCTTCTGGCAGTTAGTGGAGGGATGGATTCTGTTGTAATGCTTCATTTATTCTACAAAGCCAAATTAAACTTTGCTGTAGCACATTGTAATTTTGGTTTGAGAGGTGAAGAATCTGATGCAGATGAACTGTTTGTGAAAAAGCTGGCGAAGAAATACAAGGTGCCTTTTTACTCGGAACAGTTTGATACAGAAGCTTTTGCTCTGCAAGAGAAAGTATCTGTTCAAATGGCTGCCAGAGTACTGAGATATGAGTGGTTTGAAGGAATTTGTAAGAATAATGGCTTTTCTGTGATTGCTACTGCCCATCATCTGAATGATACACTGGAAACCGTATTATTTAACCTGACAAAAGGAACAGGCATTGCTGGATTACATGGCATTCAATCTAAGAACGGACGTATTGCCAGACCTTTGTTATTTGCCAATAGAGAGGAAATATATGAATATGTGGTGGAGAACCAGTTGGCATGGCGTGAAGATTCTTCCAATCAATCGTCTCATTACCATCGTAATCTAATTCGGAATGAGGTGATTCCCTTATTAAAAAATATCAACCCCAATCTGGAACATACCATTGAGCATACAGTAGACAGAGTATTGGCAGTGGAAAAGATATTTCTGGCTGAGGTCGAAAAAACGCGTGCTGTTGTAATGCGTCAGGAGGGTGGAGTAACCTATATTAATTTTGAAAAACTACAGACAGAGATAGAACCTGTCATCAAGTTGCATGAGTTGTTGAAGCCATTTCACTTTACCTATACACAGGTGAATGATATCTGGCAAACATTAGGTGCCGAATCGGGCAGGCAATTTGATTCACCTTCTTATCGATTGATAAAAGATCGCACAGAGTTGGTGATTACTGCGAAGGGATTACAGTCCTATATTCCGGCTACTATTGATGCAGATACTACTCAGTTTCAGAATGAAGTGGTTTCACTTTCTATTCAGAAAGTATCTGCGTCAGGATTTAAAATTCCTTCTTCTCCTAAGATTGCAGCTTTAGACCTGGCAACCCTGAAATTTCCGTTAAAGATACGTTTATGGAAGCAGGGTGATAAATTTTGCCCATTGGGAATGAAGCAAAAGAAAAAAGTAAGTGATTTCCTGATAGATGAAAAAGTACCAGTAAATATAAAGGAGAGAACCTATGTTCTTTTATCAGGGGATGATATTGTATGGATTGCGGGTATGCGCATTGATGACCGATTTAAACTTACCAAAGAAACTACTGAAGTATATCAGATTTCACTGGAAAGATAAAGATGTTATAAAAGAAGAAGGTCTTAAATCCGGATTTAAGACCTTCTTCTTTTATCTGCCTATCGCAACTTTTTTCAAAATCGTATCTACAATCTTGGAAGGTGTTACTCCATCTACCTCTGCTTCATAATTGAGAATAAGTCGATGGTTCAGCACATCTGGAGCTACTTCTTTGATATCTTCAGGTAGTACATAATCACGTTCATTCAGATACGCCATTGCTTTGGCTGCCCGGTTCAGATTGATACTTGCCCGAGGGGATGCTCCAAACTGAACATAATGTGCCTCATCCTTTAATCCATAATCCTGTGGCTGACGGGTAGCAAAGATGAGTTCAATAATATACTTCTCCAAGGATTCAGAAATTGTCACTTTATTAATCTCATTTCTGATATTCGATATGTCGTCTTTTTCCAGAATAGGATTGACATGGCCTGAGAAGTTCATATTGGACATTCTACGCATTACTTCCAGTTCCTGATTTTTGTCCAGATAGCTTACAAATACCTTCATCATAAAACGGTCTACCTGAGCTTCTGGTAGGGGATAAGTACCTTCCTGTTCTACAGGGTTCTGAGTTGCCAGTACCAGAAAAGGCTTATCCAAAGGAAATGTGGTATCTCCAATAGTGACCTGGCGTTCCTGCATAGCTTCCAATAGGGCTGATTGCACCTTTGCCGGAGATCGGTTAATCTCATCTGCCAAAATGAGATTAGCAAAGATAGGTCCTTTCTTAACTTCAAAGTTTCCTGTTCGCTGATTGTAAATCATTGTTCCGATCAAATCGGCTGGTAGCAGATCCGGAGTGAATTGAATGCGCTGAAAGTTAAGGTATAAAACTTTGGATAATGTATTGACAATAAGTGTTTTGGCCAGACCTGGTACACCTTCCAGCAGAATATGACCACCTGTAAATAATCCAATTAGCAACCGATTGAGCAGATATTCGCGACCTACCACAACCTTGCTCATTTCGGCCATTACCTGCTTTATTTTTAGTTGGTGTAACTTAACGCGGTCTGTTTCTGTAATCTCCATAGAATATAAGTCGGTATCCAGTTTGTTCGTTTAATCAATAAATCTATTCAGGACTTAAAATTTACCATTTCTTGAATATGAAGAAAACAGCAAGGATGATAAGTGCAAAGCCTACCAGGTGATTCCATGCCGGTTTTTCTGTCCGAAAGACAAAAACAATCATAAGTGTAAAAACAATCAGTGAAACAGCTTCCTGAATAGTCTTTAATTCAAACATTGAGAAGGGACCCCCATTCTCCTTATAGCCGATTTTGTTGGCAGGCACCTGAAATATATACTCAAAGAAGGCCAGTCCCCAACTGATCAGAATCACACTAAAGATCCCTAACTTTTGCAGTTTTGTGAAATTTTTGAAATACAGATGCCCATACCAGGCCAAGGTCATAAAAATGTTGGAACAAACCAACAAGAGAATGGAGTAGATGCCTTTCATTATAGTTTTTCAGATTTGAGCTACAAAAGTAACCTTTTTTGTCAATATCATTTTTCAGTTCGGATTTCACATAAAAAAGATATTTTTGCTGATGCACAGATTTCCAGCTATAGAAGCGAAGTTGTATAGTATCAGAGACAAACACTAAACCAATTGTATCCTTAAAATGAGAAAACCGTTATTCCTACCCCTTGTTTTACTTATTTTACTTCTGTTTGCTACAGAAAAGTTGCTGGCTCAAAAGGCTCAGCTTACTATTGAAGACATTTTTGCTCGTCCGACCTTTAATCCGAAAGGTGTACAGGGAGTAAACTGGATGAAAAATGGAGGCTTTTATACTTCTCTTGTTCAGGGAGAAGATGGCAAAGCTACTGTTGTAAAATATGATGTAACAACAGGAACTCCTGTGGAAACTTTATTCCAGGCTAATGTATTGGGAAGTCAGGCTAACTCAGTAGATGGGTATGAGTTAAGCCCCAATGAAGACAAGTTACTGATTGCGACAGAAAGAGAATCTATTTATCGTCGCTCCAGCAAAGCTGTTTATTATATATATGATCTGAAAACCAAACAGGTGACAAAACTATCATCTGGTGGCAAACAGTCAAATGCGGCTTTTTCTCCGGATGGCAGCAAGGTGGCATTTACACGGGATAACAACTTGTTCATTGCAGATCTGAAAGCTGGTACAGAAAGCGCTGTGACAACAGATGGAAAGTTTAATCATATCATTAATGGAAGTACAGATTGGGTATATGAAGAAGAATTTGGATTTACTCAGGCGTTTGAGTGGAATGCAGATGGCACAAAGGTCGCTTACTATACATTCAATGAAACTGAAGTGCCTGAATATAACATGCAGGTGTGGGGGAAATTATATCCTGTAGACTATCGATACAAATACCCTAAAGCAGGAGAAAAAAACTCAGTTATTACAATCTCTGTTTTTGATCTGGCAAAAAAATCTGCTGCCAAAATAGATATAGGGACAGAAACTGATATCTATATTCCACGCATCAACTGGACACATAATCCCAATGTTCTTTCAGTGAGACGTATGAATCGTCTGCAGAACAAACTGGATATTCTGCATGCAGACGCTTCTACCGGAAAAACCACCACTATATTAACAGAAACCAGCAATGCTTATGTAGATCTGGAGTTTACAGATCACCTGACTTATCTGGCTGATGGGAAACACTTTATCCACGCCAGTGAACAAAGCGGATTTAAGCATCTGTACCTATATGATATAAATGGAAAACTAATTCGCCAGATCACCAACGGAAACTGGGAAGTATCTAATTTTCTGGGCCTGGATGAGAAGAAAAAGTTAGTATACTTTACTTCTACTGAAGTATCTCCTATGGAACGCCATCTGTATTCTATTTCATTAGATGGAAAAACTAAAAAGAAATTAAGTGTAGCTAAAGGAACACACCGTCCTAACTTTAGTGTAGACTTCTCTTATTATCTGGATTCTTTTTCAGATGCTAACACACCTGCTTCTGTCGGTTTGTATACAGCTCCTACAGGAAAGTTGGTAAAGATGCTGGAAACAAATGAAGTGTTGAAATCCAAATTGCAACAACAGGATTTAACAAAGAAAGAATTTTTTCAGTTTACTACGCCTGATAATGTAACCCTGAATGGTTGGATGATGAAACCTGTCTCATTTGATCCCAATAAGAAGTATCCTGTTTTTATGTTTGTATATGGTGGGCCTGGAAGCCAGCAGGTAACAGATGAGTGGTCATTACAATCTATGTGGTTTCAGTTACTTACGCAAAAAGGATATATTGTAGCGTGTGTAGATAACCGGGGAACTGGTGCCAGAGGAACTGCATTTCGGCAGGTGACATATGCCAATCTGGGAAAATATGAAGTTCAGGATCAGATTGAAGGTGCTAAATATCTGGGAAAACAATCTTATGTAGATGCTGGACGTATTGGTATTCATGGTTGGAGCTATGGGGGATATATGGCAGCTTTATGTATGACAGTAGGAGCAGATTATTTCAAGATGGGGATTAGTGGAGCACCAGTAACTACATGGCGGTTTTATGACAGTATCTATACTGAAAGATATCTGAAACGTCCTCAGGATAATGCTGCTGGTTATGATGATAATTCACCCGTAACACATGCTGGCAAACTAAAAGGAAAGTTTTTGCTGGTACATGGTACAGGTGATGATAATGTGCATTTTCAAAATTCTATCGCTTTGCAACAAGAGTTGATTAATAATGGCAAACAATTTGAAACGTTTGTCTATCCTAATCAGGCACATGGAGTGAGAGGAAAATCTCGTATTCATTTGTATAATTTAATGACAAACTTTATTCTGGAGAATTTGTGATGCTTTTAAAAAGCCATCTGTATCTTTGATTAGTTTGTTATAGAATCTTTTCAGGTATAGGTGGCTTTTATTATGTGTTATCTGAAGTGAATTTTTCCTGTCATATATTTTTAGGTTAGTTGCAACTTTGCTAACTGCAGGAATGTTACCTTTAAATATATGGTAATAATGTAATTCTCTGCTTTTATTTTCTGAAGCTTTCTCAGATATTCCTCTTTATAAGAATAGTTTTGACAAATTATCCGGTAAGGATTAGAAGTAGAAAAATTAATATCATGCTAGGAGTACTATTTCCGAACGTAGAAATCTCCTACCTTTGCCATCTCTACATTGATTGAATGAATCTACAACAATTTCTGAATCAACGCTTGTTTGATAATCGCGTTGAGAATATTCTCTGGTGTGCTGGTATTCTGATTTCATGGCTTTTGCTAAAGAGTATCTTTTCTTTATTATTGAGCCGTGTAATTTATCGTATTATAAAGAAACGTACAGAAAACCTGAGTGTTACAGAGTTTATTGATCTTTTGCGTGCTCCTTTTGAAGCGTTTCTGACACTGGTAGTATTGTATACTGCATTCTCTTTTTTACGTTTTCCATGGTGGTGGAATCTAGCTCCAATTACAAAGTTTGGATTGCGGTTTCTTATTTTAAAAGGATATCAGGTTGGAATTATCATTGTTGTGACCTGGATGGTCATGCGATTTGTGGATTTTTTTACATTGGTAACTTTACATCGTGCAGAACGTACTAAATCACCTATTAAATCACAACTTGCACCTTTTGCTAAGGAGGTTATAAAAGTATTTCTGTTTATTCTGGGGATATTTGTTATTTTGGGTGCCGTATTTAGCCTTGATGTTTCCAGCATTATTGCAGGTTTGGGAATTGGTGGTTTGGCGGTAGCACTAGCAGGAAAAGAAAGTCTGGAAAATTTATTTGCTTCCTTTACTATATTTTTGGACAAACCTTTTGTTGTAGGAGATACAGTGCAGGTAGGTGATATTCAAGGAACTGTTGAAAAAGTAGGTTTTCGTAGCACACGAATTCGAACGCTGGACAAAAGTTTTTTGACTTTGCCTAATAAAATGCTGACTGATCAACCTTTAGACAATTTGACTCAGCGGCGATTTCGTAGGGCACGGTATTTTATAGGATTACCTTATAATACTCCCCCTGAAAAAGTAAAGGCAATTTGCGAGGAGATTCTTCTGGCTATTCTGGAACATCCACTGACACGTACCGAACAAGGACAAGTACGATTTATAGATTTTGGAGAAAGTTCCTTGAATATTCTGATTCTGTATTTTGTAGAGGCTGTGGTTTGGGAGGATTTTAATGCGGTTAAAGAAGAAATTAATTACCGCATTGTAGAAATCGTAAACAAGCATGGGGTTTCTTTTGCTCATCCTACTCGTACCATATTTCTTGAAGTAGATGATAAAAGTAAAGATAGTGTATTTAGAATTATGGAGAAATAATTGGCTTGTTAAAAGTTTGGCATTTTACTTGTGTAGAATTGAATGGACTTCTTTGATTTTGACAACCAGAATGGATTTCCTGATAATAATTTCTCGAAACCTAGTTTAAAAATTAAGAGAATCTTCCTTTACTGGTAGGTTTTAACAAACAGGTCGATTTATACTCTATTATTTAAATAAAAAACTGTAATTTTTTTTTGATGAGTATAGAGTAGTAATAAACAAAATATTATATTTGCACCATCCAATCAAGAAAAAATCATCCCAGGTCTTGTTGTTTTCGTTGCGTTCTGTTCTCAACAAACAGGTAGCGCTGATTGATACGGATCATGTTGATATCTATAATGTAGGCTTCCGTGCCTCTTTTTACATCCATAGTCGCATTTCTTTTGCTATTATTCTAACTTAAATTTCATTTCAACTATCAGAGTCATCCACTTTTTATCCACATTCACAGGAACTACACTCCCCTGTAACTTATTCTTTTATGTACACCATTGATGATTTGAATCTTCGGCTCTTGTCTGAACTGCGTGATATTGCCGAACAATTAGGCGTTGCCAATTACAAAAAATTAGCGAAACAAGATCTTGTTTATAAGATTCTTGATCGTCAGGCTGTTATGCCTGAGATAGAATTTGTTGGTGCTAATCCGGTTATTGAGCCTAAAACAGAAGTAACGCCAGAACCTAAAGCTGCAGAACCTACTCCTGAAAAAGATAACACTCCTCATGAGAGGAAACGTTTGCGGATGAAACGTGAAAACGTAAAGCCTGCTGAAAAAGAACAACCTGTACAAACCAATGGTGTTGCTCATAAAGAGGAGACTTCTGAAGTGTTGATTGCTGAACCTGTAACAGCTACAGAGCTGCTTGAAAAAACTCCGGCCGTTATTGAGAAAAAAGAGCCAAAGCAAGAACCAAAAGAGATAAATGGCAATCGGGAGAACCGTAATCATGAACCTCGCCAGAACCAGAATCCCAATCAGAATCAAAATCAAAACCAGAATCAGAACAATAATAAGAAAAACAGCTTATACAATGTACGAGAGTTTGATGGGTTGATTGAAAATGAGGGGGTACTGGAAATTATGTCTGATGGATATGGATTTTTAAGATCTGCCGATTATAATTATCTGGCTAGTCCTGATGATATTTATGTATCTCCTTCCCAAATCAAACTATTTGGTTTAAAAACCGGTGATAGTATTCGTGGAGCAATTCGTCCTCCGAAAGATGGTGAAAAATATTTTGCCCTTTTACGGGTAGAAACCGTAAATGGAAAAACAACAGAAGAAATTCGTGATCGGATTCCGTTTGAGTATCTGACACCTCTGTTCCCTAATGAACGCCTCAAATTAAGTACTACTCCTACTGAATATTCAACCCGTATCCTTGATCTTTTTTCTCCAATTGGTAAAGGACAACGTGGAATGATTGTGGCACAGCCTAAAACTGGTAAAACTGTATTATTGAAGCAGATCGCCAATGCTATTGCGCAAAACCATCCGGAAGTATATCTGATTGTCTTGTTGATTGACGAACGTCCGGAAGAGGTTACCGATATGGCACGTAGTGTAAAAGGGGAAGTAATATCTTCTACTTTTGATGAACAGGCTGAACGCCACGTGAAAGTATCCAGTATCGTTTTGGAAAAAGCGAAACGTATGGTAGAGTGTGGACATGATGTAGTAATCCTGCTTGACTCTATTACTCGTCTGGCACGTGCATACAACACAGTAGTTCCTTCTTCTGGTAAAATCCTATCTGGTGGTGTGGATGCAAATGCTCTACATAAGCCTAAACGTTTCTTTGGTGCTGCCCGTAACGTTGAAAATGGTGGTTCACTGACTATTATTGCAACTGCCTTGATCGAAACAGGCTCTCGTATGGATGAGGTAATCTTCGAAGAATTCAAGGGTACGGGTAACATGGAGTTGCAACTGGACCGTAAATTGTCTAACAAACGTGTATTCCCTGCTATTGATGTTCCAGCTTCAGGTACTCGTCGTGAAGATCTATTAATGACAGAAGAAGAGTTGGGCAAAATTTGGATACTGCGGAAGCATATGTCAGATATGAACTCTAGTGAAGCAATGGAATTCCTGCTGGATCGAATGAAAGGTACCCGTAACAACGAAGAGTTCCTAATTTCAATGAATCGATAAGAATAAATATATTGATACCTTACAAAAACAAAGGCCTCGGAAACTTCCGAGGCCTTTGTTTTTGTAAGGTTGTAGATTCCTTCTTTTCTTAGTTCCTTTAATGCTGAGGCTTTTGGACCATCGACCAGATTATATTTCCTAAGAATAGGGCTTGTCCTACAAAAAATAACAAATAGCTTTCTTTATTAATCAGGAAAAGAAAATTGATAAGGGCATTTTCTTGAATAGAAGCTAGAGGTCCAACAACTAATAGCAAATAGACAGGGATAAAAGTGAAAATAGCATGACAAATAGTTAATAATCTGTTAACCTTTCTATTGGCTCTAAAAAACAACCAGTAAATCAATGCTATTAATACAAGAATACCCACGATGTTCAATGGAAACGTAGAAAATGCGGGTACAATCATAGTTCGCCAGCCAATAGATATAAGCCAGGTGAAGTTTGGAATGAACATCGAAATAATCAAGGGTATGATGCCCAGACCAAATAATAAATGACCTTTCATGTGTAAAGATTTTTCTATAGATATAATTATTGCAAGATAGTATATATCTGTATGCTGCAACTACTTTGTGTAGTTATCACCATGAGGATTTTTTACTTTCCATTGAATGCCTTCTTTCTTTCTCTTTACTACAGAATCAGGATAGACTTAGCATCCACAATTTGTTTTTAGATCTGTAGTAATAAGCTCCAACCTGATTAATGGAATATAGCTTTTTTATGAAAATGTATATATGTCTGATTTAAAGAAACTTGTATCTATATAGTGTGGCCTTAGTCTAAATTTATTCAGATGTGATATTGTATTGATAAAAAATATTTTTAAATATTGTGATATCAGAATAATATTTTACGCAAAATGATGTATTTAGAATAATATTTCTAAATTTACTTTTTAGAATGAGAGTAGATTCGGCGAAAGAGTAATATTGGATTTATACTAGATGCCACATGACATCTAGCAAGTAAATGGGAGATGAATTGGGAAGATAAAAACCGGATTAGTCTTCGTTTTTTAAAGAATATGTGATGTGTCTTTTATGCTTTTAATATTTCATTCATACTAGTCTGATAAAGTCATGCATCTTTTAAGCAACCATGATCTTAAACAGGAAGAGAGTTCGATTTCTGCAAGCTACTTACAGAATGGAAATACATCTGTGGAGTACAAATTGTGGAATGATTTTAGAGATGGTGATATGGAAGCCTATGCAATACTATATAGGCAAAACTTCTTCAGTATGTATCAGTATGGTAAAAAAATATGTGACAATTCGGAGTTGGTAAAGGATACCATACAGGATGTTTTTATCAAGATATGGAATAACCGGGAAAATTTATCTCAAACCACATCTATACGTTACTACTTACTTACAGCATTAAAGCGTAAATTGCTTGATACACTTAAATCAGCTCAGATGCGGACGGAAGTGAAAGGTGAGTGGTCTGAAAGTGAGTTACAGCTAGCAACAGATAGTGAAGATGAAAATGCTACTGAACAAAGAGAGAAGGTACTAAATGCTATAAATAGACTTTCGGATCATCAGCAACGATTACTCCAGCTAAAATTTTATAAAAATCTGTCTAATCAGGAGATTGCTGATGAGCTTGGAATAACTATTCAATCTGTCTATAATTCTGTTTTTAAAACATTAAAAAATCTTCGTCAGCAACTTTCTTTATCTGATATCATCTGGGTTATAGTAGTATCAATCCTTACTATAAAGTAATCGATTGTTTTGTGACTGAAAAAGTTCAAACGTAGCCTCCTCAAATATCCTTCTTTAAAAAAATATTTCTTTTTTTGCACAGTATAAAATCATCTTAGTAAAAAATGAGAAAATCAGGTTAGATAATTCATGATGACTCGTTTAGTAGAAAAGCCAGATAAGTGAAATATCTATACTATACCTCAGAAGATTTTGCCCTTGACGAACAATTCCAGCAATGGGTTCTGAATCCAGATGCTGATACAAATCAG